>CAKSRC010000037.1 GCA_934486915.1 uncultured Eubacteriales bacterium | reverse complement strand
ATTGCTTTGGCAGTATCCTCTCAAATAGATTCAAGGACGATATTAGACATGGCCGGGGCTGAAAAACTTTTAGGCAGAGGAGATATGCTCTTCTCGCCTATTGGTTCTCAGAAACCCGTAAGAGTGCAAGGATGCTATGTGACCGATGAGGAAATAGAGAGTGTAGTTTCCTACATTAAACAAGAGGGTCAAATAGATTACGACCAAAATGTTATAGAAGAAATTGATAAGAATGCTGTTCCGTTGCAGGAAAACAAGGGTGCCGTTGAGGAAAGCGTAGAGGACCCTATGATGAATGAGGCTATTGAATGTATCTTGGAAGTAGGACAAGCCTCAACGTCTTTCTTGCAAAGAAGGCTTAGAATTGGTTATGCGAGAGCGGGAAGAATAATAGACCAAATGGAACAAATGGGAATGATAGGACCTCACGAAGGCTCCAAACCAAGGCAAGTAATCATTACTAAGCAGCAATTTTTAGAAAGAAAAAATACTATAACAGATAAAAAGGATTAATTTAAAAATGTATGACTTTAAAACGAAAGTAGGGATAAAATAAGTATGGCAAAAAAGATAAATAAAACGAAGAATATAATCTTATATTTAATAGCGGCAGTTATAATATTTTCAGCCTCTATAAGTATTTTTTCTGATTCTTCGTTAATGTTTTGGCAGGATGTATTTAATTATATTTCTCCTACAAAAGAAGTGATTGCATATTCCGAAGAGGGTAGAGAGTTAACAGAAGAAAAGATGTCAGTTCACATAATTGATGTCGGCAAAGCGGACTCTATATACATAAATTCAGGGGATAAAAATATATTAGTAGATGCAGGCGATATAGATACCAGTAATAAGGTACTTGAGTATCTTAAAAAGAGAGATGTGAAAAAACTTGACTTAGTTGTAGTTTCTCATCCCCACAAGGATCATATAGGTGGAATGAGAGATATAATAAATGAGATCCAAATTGAAAGATTTATGATGCCGGAAGTCCCGGACGATATTATACCTACGGGAAAAACGTATGAGTCCATGCTTTTGGCTCTTGATAAAAATAATATAAAAGTTGATAAACCTATTTGTGGAGACAGCTTTAAAATAGGTGATATGGAATTGAATATTTTATCTCCAAGTAAGCAGTATGATAAATTAAATAATAATTCAATTGTTATAAAATTAAAATATGGCAGTAAGAGCTTTTTACTTACTGGAGATGCGGAAAAAGAGGCTGAAAACGATATTATAAAATCAGGGTATGATTTAAAATCCGATGTATTAAAGGTTGGTCATCATGGAAGCAAGACCTCTTCGACACAAAATTTTTTAAATGCGGTTTCACCAAAGTATGCCGCTATATCAGTTGGAGAAAATAATAAGAACTTACCGAGATACAGTGTAGTAAGCAGAATAGAACAAAGTAATATAACGATTTTTAGGACAGATATTAACGGCGATATAGTTTTTGTCACGGATGGAAATAATATCGATGTAAAAGTAGAAAAGGAGTAGATTATAAGTGAGAATATTGGCTATAGATAGGTTTGAAGGTACATTCGCCATTTGTGAGGATGATGAAAGAAGGGCGTTTGCAATAGAAAAGTCAGAGCTTCCAAGTGAGGCAAGGGAGGGCGATATAATAAGAATTTCAGATGATGCTGTCATCACTATAGACAAGGAAGAAACGCAACGAAGGCGAGACAAAAATAAAAAACTCCAAGATAAGCTTTGGAGAAATAAATAAATACATAAATTTAAGAAGTGATGAGAATAACGTCACTTCTTTATTTAAGCGAAAAAGGCAATAAAAATATTTAATTGAAAGATAAAAAATCAATATTATACCGTAATAAATTTTAAGCACTTGCATTTTAGTAAATAATGGAGTAATATAGTCGATTGTAGGATTAATTTTAAGGAGAGAATTTATTTTGAGCAGACTTCAATTAATAACGAATAAAATAAAGAACATTGAACCTGTCAAGTTAATTGTGTTGAGTTTTTTTGTAGTGACAGTGATGGGGACCATACTTCTAAGTCTCCCGATTTCATATCAAGACGGTAATGCACCAAGATTCATAGATTCGTTATTTGTTGCGACATCGAGTACTTGTGTTACAGGCCTTACAGTATTTGATACTGGGTCAAAGTGGAGCTTTTTTGGCCAATTTGTTATATTAATTCTTACACAAGTAGGCGGTTTGGGAGTGATATCTTTTACTACGGGGATAACATTGTTTTTGAGAAAGAAGCTTGGAATAAGAGATCTTCAAATCATTAAAGAGTATACCAATGGCAATATTGTAGATATACATGGATTAATACGCTCTATATTTATAGTTTCGTTTTCTTGTGAAGCATTGGGTGCTTTGCTTTTATCGATTAGATTTATACCCAAATTTGGGCTTGTTGGCATATGGGTATCTATATTTACTGCCGTATCGGCATATTGCAATTCAGGATTTGATGTCATGGGAATTTTAACCCCTAATATAAGCATGATGGAATATGCCAAGGACCCATTAGTTTGTATAGTTATTGCCTTCCTTGTTATTATAGGAGGAATAGGCTTTATAGTTATTACGGATGTTCATAATTATTTTGTGAATAAGTATAAGAATAAGGCAAAGTCGGTTAAGTTAGGAGTCCATTCTATTATAGTTATTTATACGTCATTAATTTTACTTGTAGTTGGGACAATACTTTTCTTTTTGCTTGAAAACAATAATACGTTACTCGGATATAATCTTTGGGAAAAGCTTAATATATCATTTTTTCAGTCGGCAGTTGCAAGGACAGCTGGATTTTTTAGTATACCAATAGGAAAAGAAAAAGATATAACTAAAATTATGACTACAATACTTATGTTTATAGGTGCCTCCCCTTCATCTACTGGAGGAGGTATAAAAACTACGACGTTTATAGTATTAATAGCCACAGTTATAAGTGTACTAAAAGGCTATTCCAACACTTGTATACGAAGGCACATAATAGACAAAAGCACGGTTTATAAGACATTGTCTATTTCCACTCTTGCCATGATGCTTGTAATTTTATTTACGACTATTGTGGATCTTGCGGAGGCCTCTAAAGAATTTGGAACTTTAAATATATTGTTTGAAATAGTTTCGGCATTTAGTACTGTTGGACTTACAACTGGAATCACACCGTTTTTAGGGGATTTGTCTAAGGTGATTATTATTATTACTATGTTTGTAGGAAGAGTAGGCCCAGTATCGCTGTTGTTTGCATTGACAGTAAGGCATTCAAAACGAATTGAGACTATATTGCCGGAGGGTAAGGTTATAGTAGGGTGAATTTTAAATTTATAATTTGAATTGTAAGTCGTTTTGTAGTATCATATAAGTTAATAGTCATTAAGCAGAATGTTTAATTGAAATAGGTGTTGAAGCGTTTAAGGCTTGACACCTTGATTTTTGTATAACTTAAAAATATGTCCATTAAAATCAGGAGGAAATTACATGGAAAAAGAACTTGCCAAAACATATGACCCAAAAGAAGTTGAAGATAGAATATACGACTTTTGGGTATCAAACAAATATTTTCACGCCGAGATAGATAAAAATAAAAAATCTTATACTATAGTAATCCCACCACCAAATATTACGGGTCAGCTCCATATGGGACATGCATTGGATGAAACTATACAAGATATCTTGATAAGATTTAAGAGGATGCAAGGATACTCTGCACTATGGGTTCCGGGGACAGACCATGCGTCAATAGCTACTGAAGCTAAGATAGTAGAGGCTTTGAAAAAAGAGGGCCTAAGCAAAGAAATGTTAGGCCGTGAAAAATTCTTAGAAAGAGCTTGGCAGTGGAAGAATACTTATGGCTCCAGGATTATAGATCAGCTTAAGAAACTAGGTTGCTCCTGCGATTGGGATAGAGAAAGATTTACCCTTGATGAGGGCTGCTCTGAAGCAGTTAACGAAGTTTTTGTTAAACTTTATAACAAAGGGCTTATATATAGAGGCGAAAGAATCATCAACTGGTGCCCAAAATGTAAGACCTCAATATCAGATGCGGAAGTTGAGTTTGCTGAGCAAGAAGGAAGCTTTTGGCATTTAAGATACCCATTGTCAGACGGCAGCGGATATTTAAACTTAGCTACAACCCGTCCTGAAACATTGCTTGGAGATACTGCAGTGGCAGTTCATCCTGAAGATGAAAGATACAAGGATTTAGTAGGTAAAAAGGTTATACTTCCTTTGGTTGGAAGAGAAATCCCGATTATAGCCGATTCTTATGTAGAGACAGACTTTGGTACAGGGGTAGTAAAGATTACGCCTGCTCATGATCCTAACGACTTCGAGGTTGGTCTAAGGCATAACTTAGATATTATAACCGTTATAGACGAAAGTGCTGTAATGAATGAAAATGCCGGAAAATACAAGGGGTTGGATCGCTATGAAGCGAGAAAACAAATAGTAAAAGACCTTGAAGACGGTGGATATTTAGTAAAGGCTGAGCCGATTAAGCACAATGTAGGTACTTGCTACAGATGTTCTGAAACTGTCGAGCCAAGAGTATCTAAACAATGGTTTGTTAAGATGCAGCCGTTGGCAGAACCTGCTATTAAAGAGGTAAGAGACCACAAGGTAAACTTTATCCCTGATAGATTTTCAAAGATATATTTCCACTGGATGGAAAATATAAAAGACTGGTGTATATCAAGGCAGCTTTGGTGGGGTCATAGAATACCCGCATACTATTGCAGCGATTGCGGCGAAACAGTTGTATCTAAAGATAAGGTAGACGTTTGCCCAAAATGCGGATCCTCAAACGTTAAGCAAGATGAGGATACACTTGATACATGGTTCTCATCTGCATTATGGCCGTTTTCCACTTTGGGCTGGCCAAATAAAACCGAAGAACTCGAATATTTTTATCCAACCGATACCTTGGTTACGGGTTACGATATAATATTCTTCTGGGTTGCAAGGATGATTTTTTCATCAATAGAGCATATGGGTACAGTGCCGTTTAACACCGTATTTATACATGGATTGGTAAGAGATGCGCAAGGAAGAAAAATGTCCAAATCCTTGGGCAATGGAATTGATCCTCTTGAGATAATCGATAAGTTTGGTGCGGATGCACTAAGATTTACATTGGCAACAGGAAACAGCCCGGGAAATGATATGCGTTTTTCAGATGATAAAGTAAGCGCTAGCAGAAACTTTGCAAATAAGATTTGGAATGCATCTCGCTTTATACATATGAATATAGACGGTTTTGATGTTAAGAATGAGTTGCCAAGTGACCTAAACATAGAGGATAAATGGATAATAAACGAATTTAATGATGTAGCCCTAGAGGTAACCGAAAATCTTGAAAAGTTTGAATTGGGCGTTGCCGTTTCTAAACTATATGATTTTATATGGGATAAGTTCTGCGATTGGTATATAGAAATTGCAAAAATAAGAATGCAGCAAGGTGGAGATGTTGCTCAAAATACAAGGCAAATACTTGTTTATATACTAAGCAATACTTTAAAACTTCTTCATCCGTTTATGCCGTTTATAACTGAAGAAATTTGGCAAACCTTACCCCACGAAGGCTCATCGATTATGGTATCAAAATACCCTTCATACGATGAAAAACATTGCTATACTGAAGATAAAAAAGAAATGGAAGCTATAATGGAGGCTATTAAGGCTATAAGGAATCGAAGGAACGAAATGAATGTACCTCCTTCCAAAAAGGCTAAAGTCTATATAGCTTGCCAAGATGAATCAGTATTCACAAAGGGAAAAGATTTCATAAAGAAATTAGCTTATGCAAGTGAAGTTGAAATAGCAAACAACTTTGAGATTGACTCGGCTGTCAACATTATCACAAGCAGTGCTAAGATATATATTCCTATGGATGAGCTTATAGACAAAAAGGCAGAGCTTCAAAGATTGAGAAAAGAACTTGAATCTGCCGATAAGAAGTTTAAGCAATGCAGTGGAAAGCTTAATAACCAAGGTTTTTTGAGCAAGGCTCCAAGTGATGTTATAGAAAAAGTCAAGGAAGATGCTAAAAACCTTCAAGATAAAATTGACATGCTCAATTCTACTATTTCTAAGCTCGAAAATTAAGTTTTTGGTTTTATAGATTATGGTTAAGATAAAAGGCTTGCTCTCGTTTTGAGTAAGCCTTTTTAACTACTTATTTATTGTATCGATGATTGTTAATATTAGATACTTTAATTTATAATATTAAAAAAAGTATAAAGACATATTGACATTAATGCCGACATATGTTATAGTAATAAGTACCTCAGAAAAGAGGCTTATTTTTTGTGCCTTTTTGAGGGAGGCTAAAATATTCCGTCATACCGGGAGGTGCCGTCATGAGAGTTAAAATTACACTAGCCTGCACAGAATGCAAACAGCGCAATTACAACACAATGAAAAACAAGAAAAATGATCCGGACAGGCTCGAAATGAACAAGTATTGCAGATTTTGCAAAAAGCATACTCTGCATAAGGAAACCAAATAAGTCGTACGGAGGGCAGGACAATGGCTGTGAAAAAACCTAAGTTTTTCCAAAATGTTGGAAAGTTCTTCCGAGACTATAAGAATGAGATCAAAAAAGTAGTATGGCCTACTAAACAAACAGTAGTTAGAAATACTTTGGTTGTTTTGGCTATGATTATTATTATAGGTCTTTTTATTTTTGGTCTTGACACTGGATTGTTAAACCTACTTGGCTTGTTTATGAACGTGTCCAAGTAAGACAATCGGAGGAAGAGCAATGTCTGAAGAAGCAAAATGGTATGTTGTTCATACCTATTCAGGGTATGAAAACAAAGTAGCATCAAATCTTGAAAAAACTGTTGAAAATAGGCAGCTTCAAGATTTGATTCAAGAAATTTGTGTACCAACTGAAACAGTTGTCGAAATTAAAGACAACAAAAAACGAGAAGTAGAACGAAAAATATTTCCGGGATATGTCATAGTAAAGATGATTCTTAATGATGATTCATGGTATGCTGTGCGTAATATACGCGGGTGTACAGGATTTGTCGGACCATCCTCCAAGCCAATTCCGCTGACGGACGAAGAAGTGGCTAGGTTAGGGGTCGAAAAGAAGAGTATTGAAGTTTCATATCAAGTCGGGGATTCTGTTAAGATTACAGACGGTCCACTTGAAGGATTTATCGGAGTTGTTGAGGAAATTAACACCGATAAAAACCTTGTAAGAGTTACAGTTTCTATGTTTGGTCGCGAAACACCGGTCGAATTGGAACTAAACCAAGTCGAAACGGTAGAATAGTTTATAAAATGCAGAAATGGTTCTGCAATAGGGGAATTCCCCTTGTGGGAGGAATGGCATAAAGTGCTGTTCCGTAATTTACCACGAATTTTGGAGGTGCAAAAAAATGGCTCAAAAGGTTACTGGCTTAATAAAGCTTCAGATACCTGCTGGCAAAGCAACACCTGCTCCACCGGTCGGACCGGCTCTTGGTCAGCATGGTGTAAACATTATGGCGTTTACTAAAGAATTTAATGAACGCACAAAAAATGATGCAGGGTTAATTATCCCTGTAGTAATTACGGTATATGCCGATCGTTCTTTCACATTTGTAACTAAAACTCCACCTGCAGCTGTTTTAATTAAAAAAGCTTGTGGAATCGAAAGCGGTTCAGGCGTTCCTAACAAGACAAAGGTTGCTAAAATCACTCGTGAGCAAATCAAGAAGATTGCAGAGCAAAAAATGCCTGACTTAAACGCAGCAAACATTGAAAGCGCTATGAGCATGATTTCAGGAACTGCCCGCAGCATGGGTATTGAAGTAGTAGATTAATAGACCCGGGTGGGAGGAAAAAATCCGATTTTACCACTCAATAGGGAGGAAAACCAATGAAACACGGTAAAAAATATGTCGATAGCCTAAAGCTTATCGATAAATCAAAACTATATGATATTAACGAAGCTATAGATACTTGCGTTAAGACCGCTAATGCTAAATTTGACGAAACAGTTGAAGTACACGTAAAATTAGGTGTAGATTCTCGTCACGCAGATCAGCAAGTTAGAGGTGCTATTGTGTTACCTCACGGTACAGGTAAGCAAGTTAGAGTATTAGCTATTTGTAAAGGCAACAACGTAGAGCTAGCTAAAGAAGCAGGAGCTGAATTCGTTGGAGCTGAAGAATTTACAACAAAAATCCAAAACGAAGGCTGGATGGATTTTGACGTTTTAATTACAACTCCTGACATGATGGGCGTTGTAGGACGTTTGGGTAAGGTTTTAGGACCTAGAGGCTTAATGCCAAACCCAAAAGCAGGTACAGTTACACCTGATATCGCTAAAGCTATCAAAGAGGCAAAAGCAGGTAAGATTGAATATCGTCTAGATAAAACTAATATTATCCACTGCCCAATCGGCAAGGCTTCTTTTGGAGTTGAAAAGCTTAACGAAAACTTCGATACTTTACTTGGAGCAATCGTTAAAGCTAAACCTGCAGCTTCTAAGGGCCAATACATCAGATCTTGTGTTGTAACTGCAACAATGGGACCTGGTATCAAAATTAACCCTTCAAAAGTTTGCGCTCAATAATTATTACTTGACAAGTTGTATAACTTTATGGTAATATAATAAAGCTGTTCTTTTCCAAAGACAGTAGGTGCATAAGCATAAATGGGATTATCTCATGCCTACCGAGGATAGACATAAACTACTTATGTATATTTATGCCTTTCCTGCGGTAATCAGGAAAGGCTTTTTCTTATTAGAAGCTTATGTACATCCATTTATGGAGGTGAAAATATTTGCCAAGTGAGAAAATTTTAGGTCAAAAAAAGGCTTTAGTTGAAGATTTAGTTTCAAAGCTAAATGCATCTTGTGCAGGTGTCGTAGTTGATTATAGAGGAATCACTGTTGCTGACGATACCAAGCTTCGTAAAGAGCTAAGAGAAGCAGGTGTAAACTACTTCGTAGTTAAAAATACATTGCTTTCAAGGGCTGCTAAAGAAGCAGGAATCGAAGGATTAGATCCTGTACTTGAAGGAACTACAGCTTTGGCTCTTAGCAATGAAGATTATATTGCTCCTGCAAAGATACTTTGTACTTTTGCTGGCAACAATAAATTTTTCAAAATTAAGTCCGGTTTTGTTGACGGTAAGGTTATGCCGGTTGACGAGATTAATGAGTTATCAAAACTTCCTTCAAAAGAAGTACTTATTGCAAAGGCTCTTGGTGGCTTGAATGCTCCTATTTCCGGATTTGCAACTGTGCTTAACGGCACACTTAAAGGTTTGGTTGTCGCTCTTAATGCTATCGCAGAAAAACAAGGCGCATAATTAAACGACAAAAATTTTATTTATTATTTATTTGGAGGTACTTTATAATGTCTGATAAAGTTGTAAAATTAATTGAAGATGTAAAAGCTCTTACAGTATTAGAGTTAAGCGAGCTAGTTAAAGCTCTTGAAGAAGAATTTGGTGTTTCTGCTGCTGCTCCTGTAGCTGTTGCTGCTGCTCCTGTAGCTGCTGCCGCTGCTGAAGAAAAAACAGAATTTGACGTAGTTCTAAAATCTGCTGGTTCTAACAAAATTGCTACTATCAAAGCTGTTCGTGAAATCACAGGCCTAGGACTAAAAGAAGCTAAAGAATTAGTTGACGGTGCTCCTAAGACTCTTAAAGAGGCTGTTTCTAAAGAAGACGCTGAAGCTATAAAAACTAAATTAACAGAAGCTGGCGCTGAAGTAGAAGTTAAATAATTATATTTTAACTTTAAATATTTAGCTTAAAATAGTTTATAAATAAGCAAGTAAGACTTAATGTTTTGCTTGCTTATTTTTTGTTTTGACTAAAAAGAAAAGGGAAAGATCATATGTCGTGAAGGAGTATTATTTATTTAACAGTTTACTTTTTTGTCGATTTGGGATATAATAAATACTATATAATTATTAACGTTGTTCTATATTGTATTATGCACTACCGAGTGAAAGGATAGGTTAAAAGAATGAATCAAAATAACATTCAAAATAATGATCAAAATAAAAAGCGTTTAAAAGAAATTCTTCAAATTCTTATGAATAATGATGCGACTAAGACTCTAACTCCTGAAAAGTTGTGTGCAGTGTTTACAGAGTTGGGTCCGTTCTTTATAAGACTTGGCCAAATTATGTCATTAAGGCAGGATATCTTACCAAAGGATTATAGAGATGCACTTTCGAAGCTTGACGACAATGCTGTTGGTATGGACTATAATACTTTGCAAAAAATCATAGAAAATGAATATGGTGTCTCTATAGACGGCATATTTTCAGAATTTGACGAGACACCAATAGAAGTGTCATCAATAAATCAATCTCATAAGGCTGTATTAAAAGAAGGTTCTACTGTTATTCTTAAAATTCAAAGGCCGGAGGTTCATAGTGTAGTTTCAAGAGATGTTGCACTATTGAGAAAGGCATTAAGCGTTTTAAGACTTGAGACCTCTAATAAGGGATGTGTGGACTTAGGTACTGTTTTAGATGAACTTTGGGAAATCAGCCAAAAGGAATTAAATTATTT
>CAKSRC010000036.1 GCA_934486915.1 uncultured Eubacteriales bacterium | reverse complement strand
GCTGCCGGCTCTGACGATGCTCTTAAACTTACTCCCCACACTGTTTTAAGTTTGGAGCAATCCTTGGAATTTATAAACGATGATGAATTAGTAGAAGTAACCCCTAAAAACATTAGACTTAGAAAGATTATTTTATCAAAGGAATTAAGGCTTAAAAAGTCTAGCAAGAAATAATCTATAATCAAATTGCAGGTTTCAGTGGTGGCATATAATTTCCCATTAAAATCATGCGGAGCTAACGCTCCCTTTGAACTGATTGTAATCTGTCATATGCTCTGCTCTTTGCAGGTAAAGCAGAGCGCTTCTTCGATTTAATTTAAATTAAAGGATCATAAGATGGAATATGTAATACTGGATCTTGAATTTAACGGCGTATATAGCAAGAAATTAAATGGTTATTTTAATGAAATTATTGACATAGGCGCCGTTAAAGTAGACGAGAATATGAGGATAATTGATGAGTTTTCGGTTTTAATAAAGCCTATGCTCAGCCAAAAGATAAATAAGCATGTGGAGAATTTGACCAAGCTTACTGCAGAAGAGCTCCAAAGTAACGGTATACCGTTTATTGAGGCTATAAAATTATTTAAGGAATTTCTTTTGGATTCTACCTTAGTGACGTGGAGCGACTCCGATATAAAGGTTATCTTTGAAAACTATAATTATTTCCTTGGAAAAGACGGGATATTCTTCATAAAAAGTTTTTTGGATCTTCAAAAATACTGCGAGAAAGTTATGAGTATAGACACTGCTTTGAATAATAGATTATCTCTTTCTTGTGCTTTAAAGCTATTAGGTATTAATTCTAATGAGGATAAGGAGCACCAAGCTTTATACGACAGTATCCTTGCTTATAAATGTTTTAATAGGCTTTATGACAAGAAACTTGTGGACTCGTTTACTAAAAAATGCATATATCCTGAGTTTTACGATAGGATTAATTTTAAAAATTCTCTTATTTTAGATCTTAATAAAATAAATATAGATATTTCAAACATCGATTTTTATTGTGAAACCTGCAATGTGAAAGCAAAGCCTTTGTCAAACTGGAAACGTAAGAGCAAATCATTTTGTGCTGATTTTCAATGCCCCATATGCCATGAGAAGTTTAGGGGAAAGTTAAAGTTTGTTAAAACATACGATGGTGTAAAGGTAAATAAATCGCAAAGTAAGCTTGATGAAGAAGCGGATAAGGAGTAAACATGGAATTTAACAGTAAAGTTTTTAATTTAAATACCAATGGTAATGTAAAATACCTAACCTTTAAAAAACTTGAAGATTATAAGTTTATAAATCATGCTTTCTCAACTAAGTTTGCAGGGGTTAGCAAAAATGAATTTTCTTCGATGAATTTAGGATTTAACGGCATTGATGCCAATGAAAATGTTATAGAAAACTACCATATCTTTTGCGATGCGGCAGGATTTGACTTTGATAGTCTTGTTGCCTCGTCCCAAGACCATCATACTAATATAAGATGTGTCGAGGAGAAGGATAAAGGTATTGGAATATATAGGCCAAAGGATATGCAAAGTGTCGATGGGTTGTTGACCAATGTTAAAAACATAACTTTGGTTACCTATTATGCAGATTGCACACCTATTTTTTATCTTGACCCTAAAAATAAGGTTATAGGTTTAGCCCATGCTGGCTGGCGAGGGACTGTCTTGGGGATAGCGCCTAAAATGATTGAAACCATGAAGGAAAAGTATAATTCAAACCCTAGTGATATCATTTGTGCTATTGGACCTGCTATAGGCAAGTGCTGCTACGAAGTTGACGAACCCGTCTATGAGAAGTTTGCAGCTATAGACGGAATTGATATAGAAAGTATCTCTAAACCTACAATGCAGGGAAAGTATATGATTGACCTTTGGAATACCAATAAGTATAGATTAATGTCCTGCGGCGTAAGAGAAGAAAACATAGAAGTGGGGGATATTTGCACTAAGTGTAGGAGTGATCTTCTCTTTTCCCATAGGGCGACAAATGGTAAGCGAGGTACACTTGCTGCTATGTTGTGCATAAAGGAATAAAAGTATAATTAAAGTGTAGGTGTCTCCTCCACCTCTTAAGGCGGCTGGGGACATCCAAGATTTAAATAAGTGTATATCTTTAGATTTGAAAATAGATTATAAGGAATTATTAAACGTGGAGGGGATTTGATAAAATGACTAAAGCGGTATCATTTGAAAAAAACAAATCAAGAGAAGAAAAAAGAAAGAGTATGGGACTTCCTTCCTATACTGTTTTGGAAGAGGTTTTAAACGCAGTGACCCATGGTGTGGGTGCACTTCTTGCGATAGCGGCAATTGTGCTTTTGCCAATATTTTCGCCTAAGACGGTACTTAATATAACTTGCGTATCTATTTATTCGGCTACTTTATTTATACTTTATATAATATCAACGATGTATCATGCATTAGGTCTTTGCAAGGCCAAGAGAGTATTTAGAGTTTTAGATCATTGCTCTATATTCTTACTTATAGCGGGAACCTATACGCCAATAAGCATATTGATGATTGGCGGCAACTTAGGATATATATTATGTATATCAATTTGGCTTGTAGCTATTATAGGGATTATCTTAAACTCTATCGACTTGAAAAAGTTTGCTAAGGTGTCAATGGCTTGCTATATTGGTATGGGTTGGGCCGTCATCTTTGCATTTAAACCTCTTATAAACAGCGTAACGCCGTATCAGCTTACGATGCTTTTAGCAGGAGGGGTTGCCTATACTGTTGGAGCCATAATATATGGAGTTGGCAAAAAGGTTAAATATATGCATTCGTTATGGCACTTGTTTGTTTTGGCCGGAAGTGTACTTCATTTTCTTATGGTCTTTGATTGTGTAAAGGCTATGTAATATAAATAAAGGCCCTTTAGCTTTTTAGCTAAGGGGCTTTATTTTTTAATATGTTTGTAGAGAGTTTTCAACAACATATTAGGTAATTGTGGATTTTTAGGCTATCGTTTTATAATTCATTCTTTATGTATTCTAATTTAGACCTTAAAGAACCCTGATAGTATTGTTTTTTACTTAAGGAAAACGAGCTTATTAAGAAGAAAATACATAATAATATAAGCGAAATCCCGGCTGCTGTATTTGAGTAGAAATTTGCCTCGATATTTGAACCGCTTATAGAGAAAGCCCCGACGCTTACAGGGAACATTATAAGGGCAAAATGAGTTATAAGAGCACTTAATGCTCCATGGATTGCTCTAAACAATATAAACTTAAATTTAGAAAAATTAATTCCGCTTAGGGTTGAAAAAAGCTGAAAGTGCACGCAAATTCCGGCAAAGGCAATAAAGAATGAGATAAATTCCGCCGAGACTCCAAGTTTTCCTGCGTTTAGACAACCTCCCGTAACCTCAAGACTTGCAAAGAGCAATGATTTGGCATATTGACTTTTTAAACCCATATCCATCAAGAATGATGAAATTTTTTCGCCCAATCCATTTTGATTTATGACCTCTATAAATGATGAAAACAACACAACGAATGAACATAAATTGATCATTTGACCCGTGGATGATATAGATGAAAGTACGAATGCTTCCGAAAGAGGGGGCGTTTTTTTGTTTCTTTGGGTATTTAGTGCAACTTCTTCTTTATTAAACCTTGAAAATAGTCCTAAGATTATACCTATCATAATTGATGCCAAAACTTGTGAAACTAAAATTATTACCCCAATTTGAAAGCTTTTAAATATTCCTATGCCTATAACCCCAAGTATAAACGGGGGCCCTGCACATATGGTGAAACATAGCATACGTTCGGCCTGCTTTTGGGTTATTTCATTATTTTCAAGAAGTTCTCTTACACCTTTAACACCCGTTGGATAACCGCCTATTAAAGAGATAAGAATTGTGGAACCTGATGAGCCGGGCAGATTAAAAAGGAATTTTGTGATAGGGTTAAAAATTACTCCAAGTTTCGCCGCAAGGCCTGATTTTACAATAAAAGAGGACAGAACCATAAATGGAAAAAGTGATGGGATAAGAATGTCAGCACAGAATGAAAGCCCTTTTTTTGCACCGTTTACGGATGCATTGCTAAATATAAGTATTTCGATACATAGATAAAAAACAGATCCAAGTAATAGAATTGTTTTGATTATTTCAAACTTTTGATTTTTAGAATTCAAGTTCATATATCTCACCCCTTTTAATATATATGTGTAAAAGTGATTTTTATTTAAGTTAATGCATAGATTATAATCAAAGTGCAGATGTGCCCCGCCTCTTAAAGCGGCGGGTTTCATCCAAGATTTCAGTGGGGACATATAATCCTACACTGAAACATTGAGGAGCTAACGCTTCCTTTGCACTGCTTGCAATCTATAGCATACTCTGTTCTTTGCAAGCAAAGCGGAGTGTTGTTTCGATTTAAAAAATGAAAAGTTTAAACCTAAAGGGGTGAAACTGTGAGAAAAAAGCGTAAATCAAGTAAGAAATTAAATATAGACAATGCTCATCATATCATAGACAAGGCCGAACTTCCGCTTGGAGCAATTACAAATATGCCGCACTTTGAAATGAACGGCAATCGCGAGGTAATAATAGAAGGCTCAAAGGGAGTGCTTGAATATGATGAAAATATTATTAGAGTGAATACGGGGAAAACAATAAGCCAATTTATGGGGAGAAATTTAAGTATAAAGTGTTTAAGCACTGAGTCTTTAATCATAACGGGCTTTGTTACATCTATAGAATTTATTACATGAGGTGAAGACTTTGCTTAAATTAATAAGATGGCTTTTAGGATATGTGTTTTTTGAGGCAAGAGGGGAAAGTCCTGAAAAATTTATGAGCTTGGCGGCAAGGCAAGGTATATATCTTTGGGATATAAAAAAGGTAAATGGCGTTTTGACAGCATTTGTCGCAGCCTCTGAATATAAAAAGCTAAGGCCTATTGCAAGAAAAGCAAGACTGAGGGCCAGTGTTAAAAAACGATATGGATTCCCGTTTTTCTTGAGAAGATTCAAGCCAAGGATGGGATTAGTAGTCGGAATGATTGTGTTTTTTGGAATATTATATTTTATGTCGTTATTTGTTTGGCAGGTGGATATAAATGGAGCAAATCAAATCCCGGAGGACCAAATTAGGCACTCCATGAAAGAATTGGGGCTTGATGAAGGTAAACTTAAAAGTAAGATAAACATAAGAATGCTGGAACAAAAAGCTATGCAAAATATTGATAACGTAGCATGGCTTTCGGTTAACATACGTGGAAGCGTGGCGGAGGTATCTATAAAGGAACGTATAGTCCCGCCTGAAATAGTCCCCAAGGATAAACCGTGCAATATAAAGGCTAAATGCGATGCTCAAATATCGAGAACGGAGGTATATGACGGGGCTCCAGAGATGCAAGTAGGTGATGCGGTATTTAAAGGACAGCTTTTGATAAATGGCGTCGTTGAAGATGTATATGGCGGCTGCACATTACATCATGCGAGCGGGAAGATTTTTGCGTATACCAATAGAAAAATACAAGGAGAGGTGCCATTTTGTCAAACGGTGTATAACGAAACGGGGAAAAACGTGACGAGATCCTCCGCCAAAATATTTGGGGCCAATATACCTCTTACATTTTCACCTAAGCCAAGTGGTGAATATAAGAAAGAATACAAAAAAGAGAGACTGAGCTTTTTTGATATGCCGCTGCCAATAAATATCTATAAGCAAGTATTTATAGGTCAAGAGGCTCATGATATTGTTTTGACTGAGGATGAAGCAAGAGAAGAAGCTAAACAAAAAATCCAAAAGATAGAAGAGGAAAGCTTTAAGGATGCCATGATTATTGATAAGAATTTTTTAGAAAAAATAGAGGATGATAAGTATATGTATGAAGTGAATTATTATTGTGAGGAGGACATTGCAGTAGCAGAAGAAATTATTGTTAATTAACCGGTATATTTAGAATAAGATGGGGAAAATGATGAATTATACGAAATTTGTTGTACACATGGCACAAAAACCAATATATACCATGACAGCTTAACGCAGTAAAATTACTAAAAATTAAAAAATAATCCTTTATATAGTGATTTTAATTTACAGCTGTGATATAATATCAATAGGCCTTTGTAAAGAGTGTCTAAAGGGAGGTTTAACTCTGGAAAAAATTGTCGATATATCTTGTGTAGATAATTTAGATTCGTTTTTTGGAAATCTTGACGAAAATATAAAGATTATAGAAGAAGAGCTTAATGTCGAAATATTAGTAAGAGATTCTAATATAAAAATATTAGGTGATGAAAATGTTATAGGGGCTTTTGAAATTATTAAGGACTCTATAAATAGAATTTCTAAGGGCGAAGATATCGAAACTCATGATATTAGGTATTCTATCTCTTTATATAAAGATAAAATTCCTAAAAATGATTTGTCTAAGGATCTTATTTTCACGACCCCTAAGGGTAAACCTATAAAACCTAAAACGATAGGCCAGGAAAAATATTGCAATGCGATAAAAAATAATACAGTTACTATAGCTGTCGGTCCGGCCGGGACAGGGAAAACCTATCTTGCAGTAGCTTTAGCAGTAAAAGCTTTTAAGGCGCATGAAGTTGAAAAAATAATAATAACAAGGCCTGCAGTTGAGGCGGGTGAAAGCTTGGGGTTTCTCCCGGGCGATTTGCAGCAAAAGGTTGACCCCTATCTAAGACCTATATACGATGCTCTTTTTGATATGCTCGGACCGGATGTATACAAAAGATATGCAGAAAGGGGCAATATAGAAGTTGCTCCATTGGCTTATATGAGGGGCAGAACCTTGGAAGATAGTTTTATTATTTTAGATGAGGCCCAAAATACTACAAGGGAACAAATGAAAATGTTTTTGACAAGATTGGGTTTTGGCTCTAAGATGGTAATAACGGGTGATGTGACTCAAATAGACCTTCCAACGAGGGTTAGGTCAGGTCTTAAGGATGCTATTAGAATTTTAAAGGATATTAAGGGGATTTCACAAATTAGTTTTAATGATAAGGATGTAGTTCGTCATAAGCTGGTTCAAGATATAATAAAGGCTTATGATAAGGAAGAGAAAGGGAAATAATATGGTTAAGGTTAAAGTTTTAATTAGAAATGATCAAGCAGATGTAAAAATTCCATCAGGAATAAGGTTGTTATTGCGCAGATGTGTGCACGCTGTGTTAGACACGGAGAAATTTGAGGGCCCTGCTGAGGTAGTAATTACTTTTGTAGACAATGCGCAAATAAGAGAATTAAATAAAAAACATAGGAATATAGACAAAGAGACAGATGTGTTGTCTTTCCCTATGGGAGAAAACGGCGAGTATGATGTTAATCCCGAGACAGGCAATAAAATACTTGGAGATGTCGTTGTCTCAGTAGAAAAAGCAATAGAACACGCAAATGAATACGGATTTACCCTACAAAGAGAATTGGGATTTTTAGTTGTCCATTCAATGCTTCATCTTTTGGGATACGACCATCAAACTAACATGGATAAACTTAGAATGAGAGAAAAAGAAGAAGATATTCTAAGGCAAGTAGGGTTACCCAGTACTGAAAGTTATGGAGTAAGTAAATAAAAATGAAAGAGATAAAAAGCTTTATATGCGCATTTAAAGGAATCTTCCATTGTATAAAAAATGAGCGACATATGAGAATACATATTTGCGCAAGCTTATATGTGTTGGCTTTTGCACCTTTTTTCCATTTATCGGCAGAGAAATATGCTATTTTATTATTGACCATTTCAGCTGTTTTAGCAGCAGAAATGGTCAATACTTCTGCAGAGGTACTTTCAGATATTTGTGCAGAAAACTACAATAGAATGGCAAAAGTGGCAAAAGATATAGCAGCAGGAGCAGTTTTTATATGTGCATTTTTTGCAGCGATTATAGGGGTAATGTTCTTTTGGAATATAGCCGTGTTTATTAATATAATAGATTTCTTTTGGATTCATAAGGTTTTGCTTGTGTTGCTTATACTATCGCTTTTAGTATCGGGATTTTTTATTTATTTGGGTCCAATAGAAATAAAAAATAGAATTAAATCTTTGATTTTTAGAAATAAAATAAGAAACAAAAAATAAGTTAGGAGAATTATTTTGACTCATAATACTCAAACAAAATCGGCCTTTATAGCAATCACGGGGAGGCCGAATGTTGGGAAATCATCACTTTTAAATACACTTTTAGGTCAAAAAATCGCTATAGTTTCCAATAAACCACAAACTACAAGAACTCGTATAATGGGAGTATTAACTAAGGATTCTACTCAATTTGTATTTATAGATACGCCGGGTCTTCATAAACCTAAGACAAGTCTTGGAAAATATATGGTAAAATCCATTAATGAATCAGTAGCCGGGGTAGATGTTTGCATTTTGGTTGTTGAGGCCGGAAGAAGTATGCAGGATTCGGAAAAAGAGCTTATAGAAAGATTTAAAGCCTTAAAACTTCCCGCAGTTTTAGTTATAAATAAGATTGATTTAGTTTTAGATAAAAGCCTTATAATAAGCCAAATCACGGAGTTTATGAAAGAGTTTGAGTTTAGTGCTGTCGTTCCGCTTTCGGCAAAAACAGGCGATGGAATATCATCTCTTACAAGTGAATTGGATAAGCTTGCAAATGTATCAGACTTCTTTTTTGATGAGGATACATTGACCGACCAGCCTGAAAGAGTCATAGTGGCTGAAATGATAAGGGAAAAAATGTTAAGGCTCCTTGATAAGGAGATACCTCATGGTATCGCAGTATCAGTCGAAAAAATGCGTACAAGAGAGAATAAACCTGATATAATCGACATAGATGCCACAATATATTGCGAAAAGGTAAGTCATAAGGGTATAATAATAGGGAAATCAGGGTCAATGCTCAAAAGAATAGGAAAAAGCGCAAGAGAAGATATAGAATCATTTTTTGATTGTAAGGTTAATTTACAATTGTGGGTTAAGGTCAAAGAGGACTGGCGAAATAGAGAAGGTTTACTCAAAAATTTTGGCTTTGATAAAAATGATTTTAATCTATAATTAGCAAAATAAACCTTCTACATTTTATGCGTAATAAATCCCTCGTAATAGTAGATACTTATTATATAAGTATTTATTTTATAGGGGGTATATCATAATGGATAAAGAGACAGCATGGCTTAATTTTGTTAATACCGGTTCAGTTAGTGATTACCTTGAATACACTAAAATAAAACATCGAAGCATGAATGACCCTTTGGAGGAAGCGACAAATGCAGATAAAGACAGAAGGATTGGTTATAATGGAGAAAACCGTAGGTGAAAGCGATCGCTTGGTAACAGTGCTTACTAAGAGTGACGGCTTGGTGCACGCATTTGTAAAGGGCGCTAAAAGCTTAAAAAATAAAAATTCCATATCTACCCAACTCTTTTGTTATTCCCGCCTTGTAATATATAAGGGGCGGGAAAAGTACATAATTGACGAATCAACTCCTATCGAAGTATTTTTCTCACTAAGAGACAGCATAGAAAAGCTAGCGCTTGCTCAATATTTTTGCGAACTTACCATAGCATTAGCTTCAGAGCATTATCAGGCTAATGACTTTCTGCGTTTGATTTTAAATTCATTGTACTATCTTTCAAATGATAAAAAGGATAGAAAAATCATAAAGGCTGTCTTTGAGATGAGAATCATGGCATTAGCGGGGTATATGCCAAACTTGGTATGCTGCGACAGCTGCGCAAAGTATGAGGATAAAAGAATGTTTTTTGTCCCGTATCAGGGGAAAATCGAGTGTAGTGAGTGCTTTTTTAAGCATGGGAATATTTATTCCCTGCCGTTGAACATGGGGGCACTTACAGCGCTTAGGCATTCTATATATGCAGAATTTAAAAAAATATTTTCCTTTGAACTTTTGGGTGAAAGTCTTGATCAGTTTTCGGCAGCAGCAGAAGAATATGTAAGGGCAACTTTAGATAGAAAATTTAAAACATTGGACTTTTACCACAATGTATGTTAAAAATATATTATGATAAAAAGGCAGGTGAAAAAGCAAGGGTATTTTAAATTAATACCATTAAGCTTTGATTTTATGAACAATAAAAGAAAATATGAAGAAATATTAGAACTACCAAAAGTATTGAATATGCTTTCCAATCAAGCTCATTGTGAAAGAACAAAGGAAATGGCATTAAGCATATTGCCTACATACTCATATGAAGAAACATTAACGTTGCTTAATGAAACAAACGATGCTCATATGCTTATAGCAAGGTTTGGAAGCCCGTCATTTGGAATGATAAGCGATATTACAAACTCAGCCGCAAGGGCAAAGTCCGGCGGAATGCTTACAATGGGTGAGCTTCTTAAGATTGGTGAAGCACTTAGAGTATTTAGGTCTATTAGGGAATGGAAAGCCAGATGTGAAAATGTAGAAACATCACTTGATATTTATTTTGAAAAGATTATACCCAACAAATATTTTGAAGATAAGATAATATCATCAATCTTGAGTGATGACGAGATGGCAGACACAGCCTCTCAAGCACTTGCGGACATAAGAAGAAAAATAAGGTCTGCTTCTTCGAGAGTACGCTCGCAGCTTGATAAAATGATACATTCTTCTAAGTACCAAAAGTATTTGCAAGACCCCATTGTCACAATTAGGGACGGTAGGTTTGTAGTGCCGGTAAAGTCGGAGTATCGAAGTGAAATTGCAGGCTTGGTTCACGATACCTCCGCAAGCGGCGCAACTGTGTTTATAGAACCGTTATCAGTAGTTGAAACTAATAACGACATAAAAGTACTATTGTCGAAAGAAAAGGCAGAAATCGAGAGAATACTAACTGAACTTTCAAGCGAAGCAGG
>CAKSRC010000035.1 GCA_934486915.1 uncultured Eubacteriales bacterium | reverse complement strand
TCGATTTTTTTATATGTTGCTATTGAAATCATCTTATCAATTACCAAAAAATTAGGTTTTGGATGACAAGTAGAAACTACTATAAAAAGCCTATCTATATTAGAAACAGGCGGTCTAATCAAATGATTTTTTCGCTCCAAAATTTCTTCGATTGACGAAAAGCCGTCTTCATTAGCGGAAATAATAACTCTATCCCCTACACAAGGAGATATTTCTCTTTTTCTAAAAATCCCTCTGGCTTTACATTCATAAATCCTGGAGCCGGAGGTTTCTACATAATAGAAACCTCCTATTCCCTTGGTAATAATTCCTTCTATATTTTTCATACTACTGTACACCGGAACTTGAGCTCGAACTTGAGCTTGAGGTTGGCTTTGAGCTCGACTGCTCTTTTGGGGTAAAGGTATACTTAGCTACTGTTTTAACAGGGTCATTGCTTGAGTCAAAATTCACTGTAAATACCCTATACTGTTGACCATCAATATTAACATTAACAGTTTTTGTACCACTGCTTCCCTTGACGTACAAAGTATAGGTGCTGTTATAGGATGGTACCACTTTATTTTGATTGTCTAAGACTCCATCTATATAACTTGAAACAGTGACCTCATATTTAACATCAGAAGGAAGATCAACGTATACTTCTATAGTTTTTTCTTTCTTTTCGCCATTGCTCAATGTCAATTGAATTGGGGTTCCCTCACTTACTTCGACACCCGGGAGTGGATTGGTTGACAATACAGTATCCTTATCTTTATCACTTTGCTCATATACAATATTATCTGAAATTTTTAATCCTTTATTTGTAAGTTCTGTCTTAGCAGCACTTAAATTCTTGCCAATAACATCCGGTACATTTACTTTCTTTTCTGCCGGTCCGTTGCTTACATATACCTTTATTACTGTCTTGACAGTAACCTGTGATCCTGCTTGTGGATCAGTACTTTTTACAATTCCCTTGGCAGTTTGGTCATCTTCAACCGACAAGATCTCGTATTCTAAAGAATTTTCTTGAAGTTTAGCCTTTGCAGCATCCTCTTTAAGGCCTTTTAAATTAGGAACTGAAACCAGAGCTCCTGATGTATTGACCTTTAGGGTTATTGTTGCACCTTCTTTTACTTTCTTTGAAGAATTCTTTGGATTTTGATCAAGAATTATTCCTTCTTCTTGATTAGGATCATAAGCTGATTCCTCATTAAACTTAAATTTATAATTTTTATTGTTTTTTACGTCTGAAATATTCATTCCAATAAAATTAGGAACCTCTACGTCCTTTGAAGAACTGCATGACCTTGTAAATGTCATTATCCCAAAAATAAGACCTATCAATACAATTGCTGCCGCGATACCACCAATTATCATTAATGTACGAGTTTTCTTTTTTGCTTCCTCCTCGCGGCTTGTATCGTTAAAGTTATCGCCGTAATCCTCATGTATTACTCTTCTTTGTCTATTATTATTTAATTGATCTTCATCCTTATGTTCGTACTTATAATTAAATCTTATATCCGGGTCAAGTACAAATTCGCTTATGTCATTAAGCATTTCTTGGGCAGACTGAAAACGGTTATACTTTTCCTTCTGCATAGCCTTTAGTGTGATTTCTTCAAGACCTATTGGAATATTAGGCTTAATCTCTCTTGGTGATTTGGGCTTTGCCTGCATTTGCATAATGGCGACAGAAACGGCACTGTCAGCCTCGAAAGGCAATACACCAGTTATCATTTCATAAAGCATCACACCTACTGAATATATATCGGCCTTTTCATCAGTTAAGTCACCCCTTGCTTGTTCCGGGGCAATATAATGTACAGATCCAATTGCTTTATCAGTCATGGTTCTGGTTTCATTTTTAGAAAAACGTGCTATACCAAAATCCGTTACCTTTATTGTGCCATCCTGCAAAAGCATTATGTTTTGAGGCTTAATGTCTCGATGAACAATACCCTTTTCATGAGCATGTTGGAGCGCCTTTAGAATTTGTATAGTAAAGTGAAGAGCTTCCTTCCAGCTTAGTTCTTCTTGATTACTTATATATTCTTTTAATGTAATACCGTCTATATATTCCATCACGATATATTGTATTCTATCACCAAAGCTTACATCATAAACCTTAACGATATTAGGGTGAGATAATACAGCTATTGCTTTAGATTCATTTTTAAATCTTCTTATAAAATCGTCGTTATCAAGGAATTCGTCCTTTAGTATTTTTATAGCAACAGTTCTATCTTCTATAGTATCATAGGCCTTGTATACAAGTGCCATACCTCCTGCGCCTATTAATTCATGTATTTCATAACGGCCATCTAATCTTTTTCCAACGTACTTATCCATAACAAAATTCTCCTATCTTTGAAGAAGTACGACAGTTATATTGTCGTCCCCGCCTAAGTCTTTAGCCTTTGAAATCAATATATCACACAATAAAGCTATATCATTATTTTTATAGCAATTATATATTTCATCCTCTGATATATAATTACTTAACCCATCTGTACATAATACCAATGTATCAGAAGGATAAAGCTCTTTTTCAATATAGTCGGCCGGCACTTCTTGGTCTACACCCAAAGCGCGAGTAATTAAATTTTTTCTAGGATGATGCATAGCCTCTTCTTTTGTTATTTCACCTTTGTCTACCATTTGTTGTACAATCGAGTGATCAGTTGTAATTTGATTAATATTATTATTTGAAATTATATATGCCCTGCTATCTCCTATATGCGCAGTATAGAGGTGATTACCAAAAATAATAGATACTACAACAGTCGTTCCCATTCCATTTAAAAGGGGATCTTCTTGCTGCTTTTGATATATGGCCATATTGGCATTATAGACTGCAGACTCCAATAAAATTCTTATAGCATTTGAGTTTAAATCTTTATTGTAAGAGCGTTTTATTTGATCCTTAATAGAATCTACTGCTATTTTACTTGCAGTTCCTCCGCCGTTTACTCCTCCCATGCCGTCACACACTATAACAAACGCAAAATCTTCGTCCATACACTCTGAATAGAAACAGTCCTGATTAGTCTGCCTTTTTAAGCCAATATCACTTTTTCCGTATATTTTCACAACTAAAGTTCCTCCTTATTCTTGATGCTTTCGCCTTAGTTGACCACAGGAAGCATTTATATCTGCTCCTAATGTCCTTCTTATTGTAGCATTCAAGCCCTTTTTAATAAGTATGTTTTTAAAATGTTCTTGTCTTTTTATGTCACTTTTTTTGTAGTTGGTTTCTTTCACATTATTTACGGGTATTAAATTAATATGACACAACATTCCCTTTAATCTTTTTGCAAGTTCATAAGCACATTCATTACTGTCGTTCACCCCTGCTATAAGAGCATATTCAAAAGATACTCGCCTATTGGTTTTACTAATATAATATTTGCAGGCTTCTATAATTTCTTCTATATTCCACTTTTTACTTATCGGCATTGTCTGCGACCTTATTTTATCATTTGGAGCATGGAGTGATAGTGACAATGTTACAGGAAGTCTTTCGTCTGCTAATTTATAGATTTTATCTACTAACCCGCAAGTTGAAAGTGAGATATGCCTAAGACCTATATTCATCCCGTCTTTAGATGACACAAGTCTTAAAAAACGAATTACATTATCATAATTATCCAAGGGTTCACCCATACCCATAAGTACAATGTTTGAAACTTTTATATTTTCTCTTTTTTGTATTACTTGAATTTGAGATAAAATTTCGGATGCTCTAAGATTTCTAAAAAATCCGCCTTTGCCCGTTGCACAAAATGAACACCCCATTTTGCAACCTACTTGAGTTGAGATGCATATAGAATATCCATGGTGATATTTCATCAAAACAGCCTCGACATATTCACCATCGCTGAGCCTTAACAAATATTTCTTAGTATCATCATAAACGGAAACTAACCTTTTTTCAATAGTGCACGAGAAAATTTCATAATTTAAACTTAATTTTTCCCTCAAATCCTTCGAAATATTTGACATTTCGTCAAAGGATTCCACTCCTTTGTGGAGCCAAGCATAGATTTGCTTTGCTCTATACTCAGGCTGGCCCATTTCATTTAATTCTTCTTTTACTTCTTCAAGCATCATAGATTTTAAATCTTTTAAAGACAATATATCACCTTATCCTTTTAAAGGCTACAATAAAAAATCCATCAGTATGATTTGTTTGAGGCATAAATGTAAATTGGTTATTAGGTTCATCTATTGTTCTTACTAAATCGGCAGTGTTCAAACTATATGCTTCAAAATTTCTATTGGATTTCAAAAATTTATCTGCCACTTTACCGTTTTCATTCGGGTTTAATGTGCAAGTAGAATACATCAATATACCGTTAGGTTTAGTAAGTTTTCCCGCATTACAAAGTATTTTATATTGCAAAGCCGGCAATTCTTTTATATTTTCCAAATTTTTATACTTAATTTCGGGTTTCCTTCTTATTATACCAAGCCCGGAACACGGTGCATCACATAGTACTTTATCCGCTGATTCTAAGCCATCATCATTAGAAAGTGCATCCCTTACCTTAGCTTCTATTATATTTATGCCCAAACGGTTGGCTCCATCATTTATAAGCTTAATTTTATGTTCATACAAATCAAATGAATAAACTTTTCCCTTGTTATTCATCATTTCTGCCAATGTAAAAGATTTACCTCCCGGCGCCGCACAAAGATCAATTATTGTGTTCCCTTCTTGAGGCTCCATTAGTTTACATAAAATTTGGGAGGCTAAGTCTTGTATATGAAAACGTCCCTCTTTAAATGCGCTTATATTCGCAACGCTGCCGCTATTAGTCAAAATCAATGAATTTTTCATGTTGTCTATGACTTTTGCAGTTATTCCCTCTTTTTCTAATATAGCAATAAGTTCATTTTCACTGTTTTTTAAATTATTATTTCTAATAATAAGATCTGGCTTTTCTACTAATGATTTTAAAAGCTCTTTAGTAACGTCTAAGCCATAGGAATCTATCCATAGTGTAATAATATCCTTGGGACAAGAATAATTAATATGAAGATACTCAATCTCATCATTAGGCATAGGAATATTACCCTTATTTTTAGAGACATTTCTCAATATCGCATTAATAAAACCGCCTGCACTCTTTTTCTTACATCTTTTAGCAAGATCTACTGATTCGTTTACAGCAGCGGAGTCCGGGACTTTATCCATAAACAAAAGCTGATATGTTCCTATTCTTAGAATATTTAAAACATCAGTATTAATTTTTTTCATGGGCAACTTAGAGTAAATTGATATAATATAATCGAGTTGTATTTTTCTTTCTAATACTCCATAAACCAAATTGCAAACAAATGCAGCATCCCTTTTGGAAATATCCTCTTTATTAATGATTTTATCAAGAATAATATTAGAATAAGCCTTATCATTTTCAATTTTATTTATGGCTTTTAACGCAATAAATCTTAGGTTAGACATTAATCGTTACCACGCCTACCGCTAAATATTAAAAGAAGCCTTAATAGTGAAGCTATAGCAGTTATTGCCGCTGCGAGATATGTCATAGCTGCTGCCGAAAGTACTTTTTTAGCTCCCCTTAATTCCTCATCATATAAAAGTTCACCCTCGTCTAATGCTTTAATGGCCCTATTACTTGCGTTAAATTCAACGGGTAAAGTAATTAACTCAAAAAAGACTGCTAAACTAAACATAGCTATACCTGCAATTAGAAGTATATCCCATTTAGTGGGAAATAGAAGTCCTATAAATATAAGAGGAAAAGAAAGCTTAGAACCTATATTTGTAATAGGCACCATAAACTGCCTAAATAGTATAGGCTTATAGTTTTCTGCTTGTTGGACAGCATGACCTGCCTCATGGCATGCGACACCTACTGCTGAAACGGATGTACTGTTATACACTTCATCTGAAAGACGTATAACATTTGAAGACGGATCATAATGGTCTGTAAGTTTGCCCGCAACTCTCTCTATGCTGACATTTCTAACTCCATTCCTTTGAAGTACTATTTGAGCGGCTTGTGCTCCTGTAAGACCTCTTCTGCATTTTACCTTAGAATATTTTTTAAATGTGGAATTAACCTTAATTTGTGCATACATCGTAATAATTAACGCAGGAATCATAAATATAACATACGTTAAATCATAGTAATACATTCCGTACACCAAATCACTCCCCTAATTTCATATTTTTTTCTATTTTATATCCCCTTAGAAAATCCCCTGAACTCATTCTTTTTTTGCCTTCATATTGAACCTCTAAAAGTTCTATCGCCGTGTTTTCTCCGCAAGAAATAACAAACGGTTTTTCGCTTATAACTTCGCCGGGAACTTTACCAACTAGATTTGAAATACAAGACTTATAAATTTTAACCCTTTTCCCGTTTATATATGAAAACGCAATCGGCCAAGGATTTAGACCTCTTATTAGATTATGAATCTCATCGGCAGATTTATTCCAATCTATTAACGCCATATCTTTGTTAAGCATTGGTGCATAACTAAAATTATTATTATCTTGTTTTTCTCTTTTAGTACTTCCGCTTTCAATCTCTTCTATTGTTTTTATTAAAAGTTTTGCTCCTAAAACAGATAATCTTTCATAAAGTTCACCGGATGTTTCGTTTTCTAATATATCAGTTTCCTCTTTTAATATCATATCACCCGTATCTAGGCCTTCGTCCATATACATAGTGGTAACTCCTGTTTTTCGTTCACCGTTTATGACCGACCATTGTATAGGCGCTGCACCTCTATATTTAGGAAGAAGTGAACCATGCACATTTATGCAGCCGTACTTAGGAAATTCTATTATTTCCTTTGGTAATATTTTACCATAAGCTACAACAACTATAATATCCGGGTTTAATTCCTTGATTATGTCAAAAGCCTCACCAGTTTTTAGCTTAGCAGGCTGAAAAACCTCTATGTTGTTTTCCAATGCAAGTTTCTTAACTTCAGATGGTGTTAGCTTATATCCGCGACCTTTTGGTTTATCCGGCTGGGTAAAAACTGCACATACATCATATTTTGAGTCTATTAAAGATTTTAAACTTTTCGCTGCAAAATCGGGAGTTCCCATAAATAATATCTTCAAATTATCATCCTTTTTAAGTGAGTTTAATTGTCTAGTTCGGAAGGGTCAAGCATACGTATTGCTTTTTCCTTAAATAGTATTCCGTCTAGATGGTCTATTTCATGACAAAAAGCGACAGCTTTAAAGCCGGAAACTTCTAAGTCCATAGGATTTCCATTTCTATCTTGGGCTTTTACTCTAATATTCATAGGTCTTTCGGTTATACCATATTCCCCTGGACATGATAGGCAACCTTCAACTTCATTTTGGCTTCCGCTTTTTTCTACTATAACAGGGTTAATAAGTTCTATTAAACCTTCTTCATCCCCTATATCTACTATCACGCATCTTTTAAGCATTCCAACTTGTACAGCAGCAAGGCCAACTCCATTAGCCTTCCTCATAGTTTCATTCATATCATCTAAAAGCTGCCAAAGTTTTTGGTCGAAATTTTCTATTTTTCGGCTTGTTTTAGATAATATAACGTCCCCTTCTTTTACAATATTTCTTATAGCCATATTATACCCCCTAAATAATCACATAACAATGTCAGGATTTATATCTATAAACAGATTAACTGATTTGTATTCTTTTAATTTTCCAAAATTCAAAAGTAATTTAGACATCATATCTCTAAATTCTTTGTTGTTTTTAAATTTTATTATTATTTTATACCTATATTTATTCTTAATTTTAGCAATAGATGCGGGTGACGGACCCAAAATATGAATTGGAAGATTTTTATGATTTAAATTAATTTCTTCTTTAAACATCTTTAAAAATGCTATCGAAGCCTTAGCCACAGCAGCCCCTTTTTCTCCCACAAAACAAATTACTCCCAAGTCCACAAACGGTGGGTAAAGCATAGCTTTTCTCATTACAATTTCAGAGTTATAAAACTCATCATAATCTTGAGATGCGGCTAAATTAATAATATTGTTTTCGGGAGTATAGGTTTGGATAAGTGCAACACCTCTGCTATTTGATCTTCCCGATCTGCCGATAACTTGAGTAAATAAAGAAAATGCTCGTTCATAACTTCTAAAGTCGTCACTGTAAAGAGCTTGGTCCGCCGACAAAATTCCAACGAATGTGACCTTTGGAAAGTCAAGACCCTTTGCAACCATTTGAGTTCCAACCATTACATCATAATTACCATCGGCAAAATCTTTGAGCTTTTTTTCATGAGAAAACTTCGCCATCGTTGTATCTGCGTCCATTCTCAAAATTCTAAGGCCGGATAAAATGTTTTTTAAGCCTTCCTCAATCCTTTGAGTACCAAAGCCCGAAAAGCTTACACTGTCTTCATGGCAATTAGGACACTTATTTGAAAATTTTACAGAATATCCGCAGTAATGGCACATTAATCTATTATTATCAGAATGATATGTCATTGAAATACTGCATGATGGACATGTAATGGTTTCACCACAAGATTTACAAGAAGCAAAAGTATTGTAACCTCGTCTATTAAGAAGTATTATTGCTTGATTTCCGGAAACTACCGTATCCCTAACCCCGTTTACAAATTCAGTACTAAACGGAGTATCATTACCATTAAGCAGCTCCTTATTCATATCTACTACTGTAACCTTTGGCAAGTTTATTCCTTTGTATCTATTTTTAATGGTATTAATGTGATATTTACCGGATTTTGCAAAATAGTAGGTTTCAACTGACGGTGTAGCCGAAGAAAGGACTAAAAGTGCCTTATTATAATTGCATCTAAACTTTGCAACATCTCTTGCGTGAAACCTTGGAGATTGGTCGGATTTGTAAGAGTATTCCTGCTCCTCATCCATGATAATAAGCCCTAACTTATCAAACGGGGCAAATATAGCGGATCTTGTCCCAATAGCTATTTTGGCTTGACCCTTCTTTATTCGCTTCCACTCATCCATTCTTTCCGAAAGAGATAAATTACTATGAAATACGGCAACATCGCCCTTGTATTTATTTTTAAACAGATCAATTATTTGGGCAGTAAGCGCTATTTCCGGTACCATAACTATTATACCCTTATCTTCATTGTACACCCTATCGATAAGTTTCATAAAAACTGAGGTTTTTCCGCAGCCCGTCACTCCATAAAGCAATGAAACATACGGTTTTTCTTCCCTATAAAGTCTTTCTAAATCATTACAAGCTGTTTGTTGTTCGTCGTTTAGACTTATTTCTTTTATTTCCTTATCAAAATCACTTTCTTTATAAGGATCTCTAAATATTTCTTCTTCAAAATATTCACATATTCCCTTTTTAACGAGTGCATCAACCACTGAGGCAGTAACACCTAAAAAATAGCACACTTCTTTTACGGACACTTGCTCCATAGAAAGCACCAAGTCATAGACTTCTTGCTGCTTTGCTGATAATTTTATATCGAACATTTCCTCGTAATTTCGATACTTTTCAGCCACTCTTACCATCTTTATAGATGCATCATTTATTTTTCTTAAAGCCTTTTGCTCTTTTAGAAGTACTCCCTTTTGTTCCAAAAAATCAAACACGTTATGGGAAACATCTTCTTCCAATTCCTTTAAAATTTTTTCTTTATAAGCTTTACCTTTAAAACGATTAAGGATATCTATAACCCTTTGCTCCTCTTTAGACAATGTTTGAAGTATAGACTCATCCATATTAGGGTTAAGTTTATAAATAAGTTTTAAATTCATTTGTATCCCAGCAGGAATCATCAATTTAAAGGCATCAAAGAAAGTGCAGTAATATCTATTCTTCATCCAAATGGCCAAACTAATCATTTCTTCATTAAGAAGCGGCACTTTATCCAGCACCGCAGTTAATGATTTTATATTTTCTAAATGATCGGTTTCATATATAGATAAAACAATCCCTTGATAGATTTTATTTCCTCGCCCAAACGGGACCAAAACTCTGCAGCCCACTAAATTTAAATCTAGGAAATCTTTAGGTATTTTATAGCTATAGACCTTATCAAAATTATATGTAGTTTTATCGATAGCTACTTTAGCTATAGCTATTTGTTCCATACCATTTATACCTCATGAAAAGTTTTACTCATTTATTTCGGGCTCTAATATAGAATATTTGTGTTCTTTAAAATCCCTAGCAGCAAGAATAACCGGTTTTTCTGTAATGATAGTGCCATTTCTTTGTGCTTCACGCGCAATTTCTCTTGCTCTTTTTGCAACGCCTATAACTAAAGCATATTTACTTTGTCTACCTGCAAATAAATCATCAATATTTGGTCTATACATTTTCAAGCACCTCTTCAATTAAATTATTACTTCTAAATGATCTCATTTTTTCACTTTGGATAATATTGTATATTCTTTCTACGCAACCGCCAACTGAATCATTGACTACTATATAATCGTAATCAAAAGCGGACCTAACTTCCCCTTCTGCGGCGCTCATGCGTTTTTCTATTATTTCCATTGGATCTGTTGCCCTTGAAATGAGCCTTCTTCTAAGCTCATCAATCGACGGCGGCAATATAAATATGCTCACGGCATCAGGACATTTTTTCTTGATTTGAGATCCGCCTTGTACTTCGATTTCCAATAAGACATCGCTGCCCTTTTGAAGCCAGTCATCTACTTGATATTGAGGAGTACCATAATAATTATCACAATACTCTGCGTGTTCAAGCATTTGATTTTTTGAAAGAAGTTGGATAAACTCCGTTTTAGAAATGAAATAGTAGTCCTTGCCGTTAACTTCGTTTTTTCTTGGAGGTCTGGTGGTGGCGGAAATGGAAATTTTCATGTTTGGATACCTTTTTATAAGTTCTTTTAAAATAGTATCCTTACCTGAACCGGAAGGACCGGACAATACAATAAGAAGCCCTTTATTAGGCATTTAAACCTTCCTCCTGACTGTTTATAGATTCTTCTTTGTTTACATTGGAAAAACGGTTTGTCACAGTTTCCGGCTGTATGGCCGACAAAACCACATGACCGCTGTCCATTATAAGCACGGCTCTTGTTTTTCTGCCGTAAGTAGCGTCGATGAGAAGGCCTTTTTCTTTTGCGTCCTGTATAATTCGCTTAATTGGGGCCGATTCTGGGCTAACCATAGCTACAAGGCGCATGGCTGAGACGACGTTACCAAAACCTATATTTATAAGTTTCATGTTATCTTCCTTGCTATTGAAAATTTGAAAATTGTTGTATTTTTATTATACTAAATTTATCTATTGAATAAATTTTGCTTATTAAATATAATACCACTATTGCATACCTATTGTCAATCCGTGTGAAATAACACCATAAAAAAGAGAGCCCCCAAGGGGCTCTCCTTTTTATTACTGTTAATGTTTATGGGTTTGACT
>CAKSRC010000034.1 GCA_934486915.1 uncultured Eubacteriales bacterium | reverse complement strand
AATATTTATTCATTAAAACTATAACCTGATCCATATATAGATCTATAGATATCAATTGGTCCCAATATGGAAGGTGGTATTCCTTTATTAAATTATCCCAGTCCTCAAAAGTTTTAACAAATTTATTTTTATCATAACGCATAACTAGTGCTCCTTGATTCTTATAAAATATAACAACTTAAATTACATTATACCATATTTTTATTATTGTACAATAGCAAACGGGTTGACATATACTTAAAAACGATATAATATAGTATTATGAATTACGTTAGAGGGGGTTAATTATTGTGTTTGAAATAGTGACTGATTCTTGTTCAGATTTACCGGAAAAGATAATAAAACAATTTAATATACATGTAGTGTCGTTATCCTTTTTTGTTGACGACACTGAATATCTTTGTTATGAAAAAGGTAAAAATATTGATTGCATAAAGTACTATGATATGATGAAAGATGGGGAAATGATAAAAACTTCCCTTGCAAACGAAGGTAGATTTAGAGATATATTTGAACCTATTTTAAAAAGTGGTAAAGATGTTCTTTATATATCCGTATCCAGTGGTATAAGCGGGACATATGCTGCTGGCTTATCTGCTGCAGGTGAGCTTGAAAAGGAATATCCCGATAGAAAAATTATCATTGTAGATTCATTGTCCGGTTCATTGGGACAAGGGCTTTTGGTATATTATGCAGCATTTATGAAAGAAAGAGGAAAGTCGATTTTTGAAATTGAGGAGTGGCTTGAAAATAATAAACTGAAAATTTTACATGAGTTTACTGTCGATGATTTGGATTATTTCAAACGTGGGGGCAGGATATCTTCAGCAACTGCTGTTATTGGAAAGTTTTTGTCAATAAAACCCCTACTTAGGGCCAGTAATGAAGGTAAGATTTACGTACACGATAAAATTAGGGGAAGAAAGGCTTCTCTTGATAGGTTAATTAAGTATGTAGGGGATAGGGCGATAGATATAAAGGAACAAGTTATCGCAATATCACACGCAGGCTGCGAAGAGGATGCTAAATATATCGAAAAGGAAATTAAAATTCTTTATAAAGTAAAGAAGATTATTATAAATGATATAGACTTAGTTATGGGCGCACATGCAGGACCCGGGATGATAGGAGTATTCTTTATAGGCTTTAATAGAGCATAAAAACTTTTATAATATTTTTGAATCTGCACACAAACGTGCAGATTTTTTATACATAAAAAGGAAAAATAACTTAAGCATTTTAATAATAAGCAAAGCGGGAATAGTATAATCTAAAAATTTAACAAAGGACAAAACGTCGTACAAATTGTACATGGTCTTGTCCTTTAATTATATTATTAGAATTACGTTATTAGGTGCTAGATCGTTTTATATCCATTAGGGTTCATAGACTGCCAACGCCATGTATCTTCACACATTTTTCTAACGTCACGTGTTGTTTGCCATCCAAGTTCATCTTTTGCTTTTTGGGGATTTGAGTATACCTCGTCAAGATCTCCCGCTCTTCTTGGCCCAATTACATAGTTGACTTTTTTACCTGTTACGTCTTCAAAGGCATTTATTAGTTCCAACACAGTGTATCCATGTCCATTACCTAAATTGTAGATGTTAACTCCATTTGAGGATAGTACCTTTTCAGTAGCTTTTATATGACCCTCTGCCAAATCTACTACATGTATGTAGTCTCGTACGCAAGTACCGTCTTTTGTATTATAATCGTCGCCAAAAACGGTGAGTTGAGGGAGGCTGCCAATAGCTACCCTGGAAATAAATGGCATTAAATTGTTAGGTATTCCATTAGGATCTTCACCTATAAGACCACTTTCATGAGCTCCTATAGGATTGAAATACCTTAATAATACTACGCTCCATTCGGGATCTGAAACGTAAACATCTTTTAAGATTTCTTCCATTATATATTTAGTTCTTCCATAAGGGTTGCTTACATCACCTGTGGGCATATCTTCGCTGTAAGGGCACTTGTTATATCCATAAACTGTAGCCGAAGAACTGAATACCATTTTTTTAACGCCGAATTCTTGCATAACTTCACAAATTGTGATAGTTCCTGAAATGTTATTATCGTAGTAAAGTAATGGTTTTTCACAAGACTCTCCAACAGACTTTAAGCCTGCAAAATATAAAACAGCGTCAATTTTATTTTCACTGAATATTTTTTTAAGGCCTTCACGGTCCCTAACGTCACACTCATAATGTTTTATGTCTTTACCTGTTATTTTTTTTAGTCTGTTAAAGACCTCGGGTGTACTGTTTGAATAATTGTCAAGGACAACAACATCATATCCAGCTTTTATAAGTTCAACGCAGGTATGACTCCCTATATAACCGGCACCACCGGCTGCTAATATTGTAGACATAATTAAATCCCCCTTTTATCTTAGTAAAAACCATTATATTACTTTATTGCTGCCTTTGCAAGTTTTTTGATGTTGACCACTGATGCATGAATAACATGGCAGTATGATAATAATTAATATTACATTAAGTTACTTTTTGTATATATTTATTATATTAACAAAGATAGTTATATTACTTTATTATCGCCTTTAAGATTTTTGATTTTGACTCTTGACATATGGATAATATGGTAATATAATAATAACAGAAATTACATTAAGTTACTTTTTAGAAAAAGGGGAAAAATGAATGAGAAAAAGATCGCTAAAGAAAAGATCATTATTTGCGGCAATGTTGTTAATGACGAGCCTTGTTTTTACTGCAAACGCAGCTGAGTCAAAGGTCTTTGCAGCTGAAAGTAGAGAAATCTCAGTTTCTACGGCTGACGAATTTGCATTTGTGACAAAGTCGTTGCAAGACGGTGATGCCATTTCAGTTAAGGATAATATAACATTGTCCAAAAAAGTAGTTCTTAATAAGTCCGTGACTATAGATTTAAACGGGCATACTTTATCTATAGATAATAATGGATTATTACAATGCGGGTATAGCAGCTTTGACCATAAAGAATCATACGATGAATATCATGCAGGATATTGGTATGAAGAGAAAAGCACTATTGAACATCCAGGGTATTTCTATATAGATATAAATGGAAAGGAAAAATGGCGTAGCCCATGGGAAGAAAAGGTCACAACTAAAAAATGGCATGACCCATGGACTGAAACAAAAACAAAGGAAATATATAATTACCATGATGAAATAAAGATATCCATAAAAAACGGTTCTATATCTCATAGTGCTGGTCGGAAAAACTGGAGAGTTGGCAACGCAAATGGTATAGATGGTGAAAGACCAAAGGCAACATTGGAAATTATAAGTGGGACCACCTATTTAAGTGATATTGATATATATGGTGGCAAAGGTGGCGATGGTGAAGACGGTAAATGCAATAAATGGAACTCTGAAGTTATTGGTAACGGGGGCAATGGTAGCAAAGGAGGAGATGTATTTTATATAGAACAAGGTAATGTAGCTTTATCTAATAGCAGCTGCCACGCTTTTCCGGGTGAAGGCGGCAAAGGCGGTAAAGGAGCTGTTAAGATAACAGGGGGTAAGACATTGAAGGGAAAAGATGGTGCAAAAGGAAGTTTAGGTAGTATCTCAAATAAGATGGATAATGTATTTTTTTTAGATAATATACATTTTTTGCCATAACAGTGACCTGTGTTTAATTAAGCTATTTTTTATGTTAAACTAATATTTATTTAAAAAAGGAAGATAAAATTTGTTTAAGAAAAGATCATTTTTTGCAGCGATGTTGTTAATCACGAGCCTTGTTTTTTCTGCCAATACAGTTGACTTAAGGGTCTTTGCAGCTGAAAGCAGGGAACATTTTGTATCTACAGGAGATCAACTTGTAGCTGCTGTTAATACAAGTACAGATTCTGATATAATCAAACTTAACAATGATATAACATTATACAGATCTGCAACTATTAAAAAGTCTATAACTATAGATCTACAAGGACATAAGTTGTCTATAAAAGGTAATGAATCGTTAGAATGTGGATATAAATCCTATGACCATGATGAACAGTATACTGTGTATCATCCTGGATATTACTATTATGATACAAAGCAAGTTCAACACGATGGATATTGGTATAATGAAACCAGCACTGTTGAACATCAAGGATATTGGTATACTGATCAATATGGTAACCAAAAATGGCAGCCAGCATGGACTGAAACAGTTAAAACCAGAAAGTGGCATGACCCATGGACTGAAACAATTAGAGTTAGAAAATGGCATGAGGGCTGGAACGAAACAAAGACAAGAGCAGTATATAAATACCATGATGAATTAAAAATATCCATAAAGAACGGTTCCATTATTCATTGTAATGGTGAATATGGTGAAAGTAGGAAAAATGGTGTTTATTCAGATGTTAAGGATGCAAGCGGGACAGATGGTCAAAGGCCTGATGGAGCAATAAGTGCTATAAGCGGGCAGATTTATTTAAGTGATCTTGATGTACAAGCAGGTAATGGCGGCGACGGCGGCGACGGTGCCTATACAACATTTTCGTGGTTTTTCCATACAGGCGGTCATGGTGGTAATGGCGGCGACGGTGGCGACGGGGGAAATGTATTTTATATACAAGAAGGCAATATATACATAATTGGAAATAGTTGTCATCTTTTCCCGGGAAACGGTGGTAAAGGCGGTAAAGGAAGTGCCGGCAACCCAAAATATTGGATGTTCTCAAGCAAAAAAGGTAAAGACGGTGCAGCGGGAGAATCAGGTAGTATTTCCAATAAAGCAAGCAAAATTTATTATATATAATACTTGACAAGTTTGTATCATATATGATACAATAATTAATTGTTGAATGTATAAATTTTGGCAGCAAACCTATATATTGTTTGCTCATACAATTTTTAGACAAAGTGATTATTTTTGTGACAATTCAACAAGTTTACTTTGAGTAAACTATTATTACTTGAGGAGGTGTCATATGCCAACCTTTAACCAATTAGTGCGTAAGGGAAGAGAAGTATCAGAAAAGAAAGCAAAAGCTCCGGCTCTTTTAAAAGGATGGAACTCCAAGAAACGTGTAGCTATCGATCAAACTTCACCTCAAAAGAGAGGCGTTTGTACTGCTGTTAAAACTGCTACTCCTAAGAAACCTAACTCAGCTCTTAGAAAAATTGCCAGAGTAAGACTTTCAAACGGAATCGAAGTTAGTTCATATATTCCGGGTGTAGGTCACAACCTACAAGAGCACAGCGTTGTATTAATTCGTGGCGGACGTGTTAAGGATTTACCTGGTGTTCGTTACCATATAGTACGTGGTACTCTTGATGCGCAAGGCGTTGCTAAACGTATGCAAAGCCGTTCTAAATACGGTGCAAAACGTCCAAAGGCAGGCGCAAGCAAATAAACTCAGAAAGAATTCTACTGGCTGCATAAAAGCAAATCAATGCAGGAGTGTTAATATATAACGCCTCTGTGTTGGCCAACGGGAGTAAGACTTTCGAGTACCTATGATATCATTATTGTGAAGGAGGGAAGCAAAGTGCCAAGAAGAGGCTCTATTGCTAAACGTGATGTTTTAGCTGACCCGCTATACAATTCAAAATTAGTAACTCGTCTTATCAACAACGTTATGTATGATGGTAAACGTGGTGTTTCTCAAAAATTAGTATACGGTGCTTTTGACATCATTAGTGAAAAAACAGGAAAAGACCCGCTTGAAGTTTTCGAGCAAGCTATGGAAAACATTATGCCGGTTCTTGAAGTTAAGGCTCGTCGTATAGGCGGTGCTACTTATCAAGTACCGATCGAGGTTAGAGCAGAAAGAAGACAAACATTAGGTCTTCGCTGGTTAACCAAGTATTCAAGATTAAGATCTGAAAAGACAATGAAGGAAAGACTTGCAGGAGAAATCCTTGATGCTGTTAATAGTACAGGCGGCGCAGTTAAAAAGCGTGAGGATACTCACAAAATGGCTGAAGCTAACAAAGCGTTCGCTCATTATAGATGGTAATTTAATCTATAATTTATTTAAAGGCAAAATAACGGGGTGTCTTGTAGCTTAAATGCTTTAATTCATCCCTATTATTTAAAAGGAGGATATAATGTCAAGGCAAGTTTCACTTGATTTAACTCGTAATATCGGTATCATGGCTCACATCGATGCCGGCAAAACAACCACTACTGAACGTATCCTTTTTTATACAGGTGTAAACCATAAAATCGGAGAAACTCATGATGGCGCAGCTACTATGGACTGGATGGAACAAGAGCAAGAAAGAGGTATTACAATTACTTCTGCTGCTACAACTTGTTTCTGGAAGAATCATAGAATTAATATCATTGACACCCCGGGCCACGTTGACTTTACTGTTGAAGTCGAACGTTCTTTACGTGTATTAGACGGTTCTGTAACTGTCTTATGTGCTAAAGGTGGCGTTGAACCACAGTCTGAAACAGTCTGGAGACAAGCTGATAAATACGGTGTACCTCGTATGGCTTATGTCAATAAAATGGACATTATGGGAGCTGACTTCTATAATGTTGTAAAAATGATGAAAGAACGTCTTAAATGTAATGCAGTTCCGATTCAATTACCAATAGGTGTTGAGGATACATTTAGAGGAATCATCGACCTAGTAAAGATGGAAGCTGAAGTTTACTACGATGATTTAGGTAAAGACGTAAGAATAGAAGAAATTCCGGAAGACATGAAAGAGCTTGCTGAAAAGTATCATGCAGAACTTTTAGAGCATGTTGCTGAGCAAGATGATGCACTTTTGGAAAAATATTTGGGCGGAGAAGAGCTTACTATTGAAGAAATTAAGGCTTGTATCCGTAAATCTACAATAGCTAATACAATGGTTCCTGTTTGCTGCGGTACTTCTTATCGCAACAAAGGTGTACAACCACTTCTTGATGCTATTATAGACTTTATGCCATCCCCGACAGATGTACCTGCAATTAAGGGAACTAACCCTGAAACAGATGAGGAAATTGAAAGCCCATCTTCAGATGATGCTCCGTTTGCAGCTCTTGCTTTCAAAATTGCAACTGACCCATTTGTTGGAAAACTATGCTTCTTTAGAGTATACTCAGGTTCTGTTAAGGCAGGTTCTTCTGTATACAACTCAACTAAAGACAATACTGAACGTTTGGGAAGAATTCTACAAATGCATGCAAACCATCGTCAGGACATAGAAGAAGTTTATGCCGGAGATATTGCAGCAGCAGTAGGTCTTAAGAATACTACAACAGGTGATACTCTATGTACAGAGAAAAACCCGATTATTCTTGAGTCAATGGAATTCCCTGACCCTGTTATTAGGGTTGCTATTGAGCCTAAAACTAAGGCCGGCCAAGAAAAGATGGGTATAGCTTTAGCAAAACTTGCTGAAGAAGATCCGACTTTCAAGGCATATACAGATGAAGAAACAGGTCAAACCATCATTGCCGGAATGGGTGAATTACACCTAGAAATTATTGTTGATCGTCTACTTCGTGAATTCAAGGTTGAAGCTAACATAGGTAACCCTCAAGTTGCTTATAAAGAAACAATCCGTCGCCCTGCAGACGTAGATCAAAAATATGCAAGACAGTCCGGTGGACGTGGACAATACGGACACGTTAAGATTAAGGTTGAGCCTAACCCAACTAAGGGATATGAGTTTATTAACTCTGTTGTCGGTGGTGCTATTCCGAAGGAATACATTCCGGCTGTTGACCAAGGTATAAGGGGCGCAATGCTTTCAGGCGTTTTGGCAGGATATAATGTTGTTGATGTAAAAGTTGAACTTTATGATGGTTCTTATCATGAAGTTGACTCCTCTGAAATGGCATTTAAAATTGCCGGATCCATGGCATTCAAAGAGGCTATGAGAAAAGCTGACCCGGTACTTCTTGAGCCTATCATGAAAGTTACTGTTATAGTTCCTGAAGAATACATGGGAGACGTTATTGGTGACATTAACTCTCGTCGTGGTATGATTCAAGGTATGGAAGCAGTTTCCGGTGCTCAAAGAATTAACGCGATGGTTCCGCTTTCAGAAATGTTTGGATACGCAACAGATATGCGTTCTAAAACTCAAGGAAGAGGTCAATACTCTATGGAACCAAGTCATTATGCTGAAGTTCCTAAGTCTGTATCTGAAAATATAATCTCTTCAAGGAAAAAAGCTGAATAAGCTTGATTTTACTATTGATTTTTTAATTAATAGTTGTTAAAATATACATTATTGAGTATATAAATTAAAATAATTTTTGTTTTATTAAAAGGAGGAAATTCCAATGGCAAAGGCTAAATTTGAAAGAAATAAGCCACACGTAAATATTGGTACTATTGGTCACGTTGACCATGGTAAAACTACTTTAACAGCTGCAATTACTAAGGTTCTTAACCTAGGTGGCGCAGCAGACTTCGTTGATTATGCAAATATCGACAAGGCTCCTGAAGAAAGAGAACGTGGTATTACAATTAATACTGCTCACGTTGAATATGAAACAGCAACTCGTCACTATGCACACGTTGACTGCCCCGGCCATGCTGACTATGTTAAAAACATGATCACTGGTGCTGCTCAAATGGACGGTGCTATCCTTGTTGTTTCTGCTGCTGACGGTCCTATGCCTCAAACAAGAGAGCACATTCTTCTATCCCGTCAGGTTGGCGTTCCTTACATTGTTGTATTCATGAACAAAGCTGACCAAGTAGACGATGAAGAACTTCTTGACTTAGTTGAGATGGAAATTCGTGAACTACTTAACGAATATGAATTCCCTGGCGATGATACACCAATCATCCGTGGATCAGCTCTTGTAGCTTTAGAATCTGATTCTAAAGATCCTAATGCTCCTGAATATAAATGTATCCATGAATTAATGGATGCAGTTGATAAATTTATCCCAACTCCAGAACGTAAAGCTGACCAACCTTTCCTAATGCCTGTTGAAGATGTTTTCACAATCACAGGACGTGGAACAGTTGCTACTGGTAGAGTTGAACGTGGTCAACTTAAAACTGGTGAAGAAGTTGAACTAGTTGGTTTAAGTGACGAAAAGAAAAAGACTGTTGTTACAGGAATCGAAATGTTCAGAAAGATTCTTGACTACGCTGAAGCAGGAGATAACGTTGGTGTTCTTCTACGTGGTGTTCAAAGAAACGAGATCGAACGTGGTCAAGTTCTTGCTAAACCGGGAACAATTCATCCTCATACAAAGTTCAAAGGTCAAGTCTATGTCCTAACTAAAGATGAAGGTGGACGTCATACTCCATTCTTTAACAATTATCGTCCTCAGTTCTATTTCAGAACAACAGACGTTACAGGTGTTATCAAACTTCCAGAAGGAACAGAAATGTGCATGCCTGGTGATAACGTTGTTATGGACGTTGAGCTTATCACTCCAATAGCTATCGAAGAAGGTCTTCGTTTCGCTATTCGTGAAGGCGGACGTACAGTAGGTTCGGGTGTCGTTACTGCAATTAACGAATAATTTGATAATTGTAATTTTTAAATAGGCCGCTTTTAAAGCGGCCTATTTTTATGTATTAGGATAAAATATACCAAGTGGCAACAACTGGAGAAGTTGATATTAAAAAAATATAAAAATTAGGTGCAGCTATATTAAAATATGCTTATTACTAGTACATTTTAGATAAATTTATGATGTAATATTCCAAATAAAGATAAAGCCTAGGGAGTGTTTTTAATTAACTTTATATGTCATTTAATAAAAAATTAATTTTTAAGGGGAAGTATAGGTTATGACACCAATTAAGGATCCTACAAAAAAATCTAAAACAGTAAGTAACGCGAGCAATCCAATTATATATAACTTTCAATTGCCACCGGTTCCATTAAATCTTACATTACCTAAAAATAATATTGGGGCTAATTTATCAGAACATCGTCCACAAAATAGTGTTCCAATGGATATACCTCAAGATAATACATCGGAATTTAATTTATTTTCATCGCTGCAAGAAACCAAAGAAATTTCCCCTGAACCGTATGACAGCTTATCAAATTTTCCATTTTATCCTTTAGGTGATTTAACTTATTGTTTATCGGATAACATGAATAGCATAGATTGTTCAAGTCATCAAACTAACACCCCTATTAAAGAAGTTGCACCTAATATTACTAGTAATCCAAGTATAAATAAGGTTATGCAGGATCTATTTGGTCAAACTCCCTTAGATAATTCTATATTGAATGATGATAATATTAATCACGGTGCAACAGTTAATACCAGTTCTACTCATACGTTTATTCCTCAAATAGATGGTGCAATGAAAGATCATAGACCCACTAACGGAGTAATTAACCCAGATAAGTATTTAGAAAATATACTTTTAAAAGCTATGGATATATGGCTTGGTAATTTTGATAATTATAGTCCTACATTTTTGTCATATAGGGCTCGAATTAATAGTTTTATAAGATTTTTGATAAATGATAAGATAAAATTGCCTTGTGAAAATGATATATTGGCATTTTACAATAAAAATTTTGTTAGTAGGGGCTCGAGTATTACTAGTGGTATGTCGCCGATTATATCATTTTTTAGGTGGGCGCAAATGAACGATATATATTATAATATAGGTAGAAATCTAAAATTTAGAAGGGTACTAAATAGTGAGAGTGCCAAAGGTCCATTGGTACGAGTTTTAAATAAAGATCCAAATCAAGAAAGTGAAATAATTAGACAGTTTATCAATCGACCCTCAGCGATTAAGAGAATTATAGAATTTGTTGACAGCTGGATAGATGAAACAAATTTTAAAGGTCAAATAGCCTCTGAATATAGAACTAAAATATTATATCTAATAGGTTATTTACAAAAAAATGATCTTTATTTAAATCAAAATAGTATAAATGCTTATATAAGCGGACTTTATGGAAAAAGACCTAATTATTTAAAATCATCTAGGATGGCAATTGAAGAATTTTGTACGTGGCTTAGGAGTAAGGGCATAATTTTAAATTTGGAATAAGATAAATTATATATAGCTTTATACTTATTGACATTTGTTAAAATATTATGATATAATATTCTAGTAAAGATATTTTAAATTGTTTAAAGGAAGAAAAATATGACATTTGAAAATAAGTCTAGAAGAAATTCTGGAAATAAGGGAAATAATAACGGTTTAGGAAATTTTCGACCTGCAAAAATTCCGCAAGTATATGCATACAATGGAGAAAGTGAAATGATTTTTGAAATACCGTATTGGAGGAGAACAGCGCAAAGAGAGACAAATATCCCTGATATTGATAAACGAATTATAGATATGGTTAATTCTTATCAAGCTCCGGTGACTAACAATGCGCAGCCGGCCGGAGGTGAAACAGTAAATAGTGCGGACTTAACACGAGACCTTAGGGTTGTCTTTAATGGGCAAAAACAGGAATGGAATAGAGTATTGGAAGATGCACGTAGTGGCAATGGTAAATTGAATAGCGCAGCTAAAGAAGCATGGGATCTTTATATTGATAAAAATCAATCATCTGAGTCTGGACGAAAAAATGGACATAGAAGTGTAAATTTCTTTTTTGATTATCTAGGTATATCGGCAATAGACGAGCCTACAGTTAATGACGTTTTAGATTGCCTTAGATACAAACTACGAATGAGAACCCCCTATATTACATCGGGTTGCTTAGAAGCATTTCTAAATGCAATAAGGAATTTTTTCAAATTTACTGCTGACAATGACATATATCCGGATATTACTAAAAATCTTTCCGTACGTGATTCATTGCGTGTGTACAGAGAGGTAACCGGATTGGATTGGTAAATAGTTCAAGAATAAGGCTTGTTTAAACCAAGAAGGTACATATAATTTCATACTTATTGCCGTTTGTCAAAATATCATGATATAAAGGCACTCAACTTTTTAATGGAACAATAAAAAGATATAGAAGGGTTCAAATACCAAAATTAAATATAGTATATTTTATACACATACGCACAAATACCCAAGTGTGTATGTGTATTTGTTTTAATGGACTAAAATAAAGATTCTCCTGCTTTTTAGGTTGCAGCCTTATTTGTGCAAATTTACAAAAATGGATTTTAGGCTAAAAATTTTTTTACAAAAACTATTGACAAAAATAAAAATTGGGTGTAAGATAATAGTAGAAAATAAAGGAAAAGTGTAATAATTCCTGAGTTTTCTGTAAAAAGTTGAGGAAGGAGGATAGCATTAACATCGGTATTATAGAAAAAAGTCTTAGCAGGAAAACTCAAGTAGGATTTAGTGCAAAAGGCCCTAATATAACT
>CAKSRC010000033.1 GCA_934486915.1 uncultured Eubacteriales bacterium | reverse complement strand
CATATGGGCTGCTTTTTTCACAAGATTAGTACTTAGTGTTGAAATTAAGATAATATCATTTCTTTTTATTTTTGTCCTCTTTGGGGTCTTCTTTATTGTCTTCTTGCTGCTTTTTAAGGCAGAGTTCATATGGGAACATTTTGTCTTGGCAAACCTTTTCTCTAAGTTCTTTTTCTGACAATGGGTCAATTGTTTTATCCATGGTCTCGGCTGTGGAAACATTTTCAGTTCCGTGGACACCCACTTCATGTGAGGCTTGTAATATTTCGTATAATGAGCCATTATTTTCGGGGAGTATGTAACCCATGATTGCAAGCCTAAAGTCCAATAAATCTCGGTCGCTTTTAAAGCCTAATGATTTAAAGTATGTAAGTAAATGCTTGGTGGTTTCTGATGTTCCGGCAATGAGGCGTTTTCCGAAAAATCCCCTTATTTGATACATTTGATTATTATAGGAAGCTACAGGAACAAGTCTTGTCTCATTAGAAATTATAGGGCTCATGCCATCTATACGGGCATGCTGACTTTGATAATAAATCTCCCTTGAACTTCTTGGAAGCCCCATTATATCCTGGTAGTTTGCAGGCCTTTGAAAGTTTATTTGAGCAGCTTCATCACGAGGGAGGCTATCTATTTTAGGTTCTGTTGTGCGAAGTGTTTTTATCCCAATACCATTGGGTGAAGATGATTGCAAGGCAGCCATTTTTTCTCTTAGATTTCCCGGGGAATCAAGTTGATCATTGGGGATTTGGCTTTTTAACATTAATTTAATTTGTTCTGGGCTTAAATATTTATCATTTGGATCCATAGTATTTCCTGGAATATTAATACCCATATATTGGGGGTTAGAGAAAAATGCTTGTACGTATGTTGAGTGTTGTGCTATATTATCCCCTGCGTCATTTATTTGATAGTTTGCTTTAATCCTTTCTATGGCCCTGTGAACAATGTTATAAGACCTTTGGTGTGTATAGGCATATTGGCCTAACCTTAATTCAAATTCTCTTTGATATTTTTTAAATTCATCACTGTTGTATATATTCTCTTCTGTTTGCTGTGTATTTTCATTGTCGTATATTGCCGTACAATAAATTTTAATGACATTACCAGCTTGCATATCCACCTTACAGATTTTAAGCTTTTGGTATCTATTTAATACAACTTCATCATTTTCATTCGCAATGGGCATTAGTGATATATTAGTACCTTCAGGTACATTAATTATGAGAAGTATGCCCGGATTATCATCGGTTGCACTTTTTATGTAAAATTTGGCCGAAGTTTCTGATATACTTGTACTTATAAATGAACGGTCAAAAATAATTTTGTTTTTTAATAGTTCTATGTCGTCGATTTCATCTGTAAATCTTTGATTTGCCATTTGCAAAACTGTATTTATATACTTTATACCTCTATATAGCGTTAAGGTTCCTGTGTTTGTGCAATACTGGATTGCATTTTTGAGAGTTTGTATAGAACATCTTTGGGGTCCGTCTAGGTCCAGACCAAATTTGATATTTCTATACATAGCATTTTTGTTTCTGTATGCTTCAGAAAATGGAGCTATTAACCTTTGATCACTTGATTGAGTAAATTGATATTGATTGAGTTGATTTTTAAAACCTGAGCGTAGTTCCGGATAGTATAAGTAATTATTACCTGTAAATTCTGCAATGCTGGCAATAAGATTTGGATCTAATCCTTCAAATGCATTATCATCTATATGTATCTGATCAGCATTTGGGGATCTTGTTACTTTATTATAAGTGGGTGTGATTACTTGATCGAACCAGTATATTCTTTTTAAATTTTTACAATTTAAAAAAGCATGTGCTTCAATTGAAGTTGCACTAGCCATATGAATGCGCCGAAGTCCTGAACTTTCAAAGGCAGATTGTTTAATGGTGATTGCGCTACTACAATGTACAGTTTCAAGATTTGGGCATTTAAAAAATGCGTAGGGTTGTATTATTGAGGCATTTGAAATATATACTGTTCGAAGAGATTGGCAATTTTTAAATATATGCCCAGGGACGTTTTGTATACTCTTGAGACTTACCGAAGCAAGTTTCTTGCAGGTACTAAACTGAGAGCTTATAGATGTAAGAGAATTCATGGTTAGGCTTATTAAACCGGAACCGTTAAATACATTTTCACCTATAGTCGTAACACTATTTGCATACAGTGGGCCTAAGGATACACAGTTATAAAATGCTTTGTTGCCTATTTCCTCTACCATTGGTATCACTACCTGTTTAAGTTGCCTACACTCAAGAAAGGTATTGTTGGGCAGTACCTTTAGGTTATGCAAATGCACCTCTTCTATATGTGTGTGTTCAAAGGCGCCTTCAGGGATCATTTCTAATTGAGGAAATTTTAATACTTTAATTTGCCTGTTAGCTTTTTCGCTAAGCTCACTGAACTTGCATTGAATTTGTTGTACATTATTTCCCACGATTGTATCTATGTTGGGGTTATGTTCTATAGTCTTGTTAAGATCTTTTAAAATGTCGCTATTAATATTGGAATCAGATATATTTAATTGATTAGTACCAAAAGAGTTAAAATCGAGAGGAGTCATATTGGAGGAAGGGTATGGGGAAGCGTTATTTAATCTACTTGCGTTTAAGGTTGGCAAATTTGAAAATTTAGGTGCTTCTTTTTGTGTATTTATAAAATTATTAGTACTACTTGAATTTTTTAAACTATAAATATGCCAACACCTCCATAAATAATTATTAACATATATTATATCAATTACGAACAATTAGAGTCAATTAAGTTGATTTTTTTTCACTACACAAAAGCTTAAAAATTTTCCTTAAAACCTTGATTAGATATTATTGAATATGTTATACTAAAATTTATACAAAAAATTAGGAGGGTTATATATGGAAGAAAACAAACAAGGTCTTAAAAAGACGTTGTTTAGTGCAATACAGCCCAGTGGAACCATTACGTTGGGCAATTATTTGGGGGCTATTAAGAATTGGACCAGCCTCCAAGAGGAGTTTAGATGTATATTTGCACTTGCAGATCTTCATGCGATTACTGTTCGCCAGGAGCCTTCTAAGTTTAGGCATAATACTTTAGAAGCATATGCACTTTTGTTGGCATGTGGAATAGACTTAGAAAAGAGTCTGTTTTTTATTCAAAGTCATGTAAGCAGTCATTCAGAGCTTGCGTGGATATTAAATTGTTATACTCAGTTTGGTGAGCTTTCAAGAATGACGCAGTTTAAGGATAAATGTGCTAAGCATAGCGATAATATTAACGTTGGGCTTTTTACATATCCAAGCCTTATGGCTGCGGATATTTTGCTTTATCAAGCCGATGTAGTTCCTGTTGGAGCAGACCAAAAGCAGCATTTAGAGCTTACTCGTGATATTGCAGAGCGTTTCAACGGAATATATTCAGATACATTTAAGATACCTGAGCCTTATATACCTAAAATCGGCGCAAGAGTAATGTCACTGCAGGACCCGTCTAAGAAAATGTCTAAATCTGATGATAACCTAAATGGTTTTGTTGCCGTGCTTGATGATGCCGATACGATTATGAGAAAGTTTAAAAGAGCCGTGACAGATTCAGAAGCTGTAGTTGAATTTAAGGAAGGAAAAGACGGAATCAACAACCTTATGGGAATTTATTCTGCTGTCACAAACAAGACCAATCAGCAAATAGAGGAAGAATTTGCAGGTAAAGGATATGGAGATTTCAAAGTTCGAGTAGCAGAAGCAGTAATCGAAGAACTAAGGCCTATAAGAGAAAGATTTGATCTTTTGATAAAGGATAAGGCATATTTAGAAGAGTGCTATAAAAAGTCCGCTCATGAAGCCGATCGTATTGCTAGACGTACTCTAAGCAAAGCAAGAAGAAAGATTGGATTTTTACCAATATCTTGACCAATAATAAATTAAATAAAAGACTTTAAGCTTTTTATAAGAGTTTAAAGTCTTAATTTATACCGTTTATTTTTTGGCAATTTTTATTATTCCAAAAAATGTAATTTATCCATTGAATTAAATTGAAAATCAATGTATAATAAAAATTAATATAATTAAATATATCAAAGAGATAACCCTATTACTTTAAAGAATTATTATGGAGGATTAAATATGAGTCATAAATTGTCCAGCAATGAAATTCGCAAACTTATTGTAGGTAAGTTATCACATAATTTTGGGATTAGCCCTGCAGAAGCTAATGATGAACAATATTATAAGGCTTTGGTTTTGGTAGTTAAAGATATCCTAACTCAAAGAAGAGCTAGGTTTTGCCAAGAATCCGCAAAGCAAGGGACCAAGCAAATATATTATCTTTGCATGGAGTTTTTAATGGGAAGGTCCCTTAAAAACAACCTTTTTAATTTAGGTCTTGAGGAGGCTGCTGCCGCTGCGCTTTCAAACTTAGGTGTCAATATAGATACTATATACGAGCAAGAACCTGATGCAGGCCTTGGTAATGGAGGCCTTGGAAGATTGGCAGCTTGTTTTTTAGACGGTCTTGCTACAAATAAACATTCCGCCATGGGATACTCATTAAAATATGAATATGGTATATTTAGTCAAAAGCTTATAGAAGGTTGGCAGACCGAACTTCCTGATTTCTGGCTTCCCGGCGGCGAAGTGTGGCTTCAGCCCAGACCCGAAAAGACAGTTGAGGTACTTTTTAACGGAGAAGTTAGAGAGTCATGGGACGGCGCTTATCACGAGGTTAATATTGTTAATGCGACTAAGGTTATGGCTGTACCATACGACTTAATGGTTTCCGGTATGGGCGGCAAAGGTGTAAGTAAATTGAGACTTTGGTCTGCAAAATCCACTGAATTTGATATGAAACTTTTTAATAGCGGGAACTATGTAAGAGCTATGGAGCAAAACGCAATGGCTGAGGTAATAACAAAGGTTCTATATCCCGAAGATAACCATTCAGAGGGTAAGAGCTTGAGACTTTCTCAGCAGTATTTCTTGGTTTCTGCAACAATACAAGATATAATCCACCGTCATTTAAGGAAAAACGAATCTTTGGATAATCTTCCTGATATTGTTGCAATCCACTTAAACGATACTCACCCGGTCTTGGCAGTGCCCGAACTTATGAGGATTATGCTTGATGAGTGTGGCTATGCGTGGGATGATGCTTGGGATATAGTTACAAGGACTGTGGCATATACTAACCACACTGTTATGAAAGAGGCCTTGGAGTGCTGGGATATAGAGATGTTTAGAAGAAGACTTCCAAGAATTTATCAAATTATCGAGGAAATCAATAGAAGATTTTGCGAAGATATGCATGGCTTGGGTGTCGATCCATACCAAGTTGGAAGGATGGCAATCATTAACGATGGTATGATTAAAATGGCTAATCTTGCAGTAGCCGCTTGCCATAGCGTTAATGGAGTTTCTAAACTTCACAGTGAGATTTTGAAGGATACGGTATTCCATGATTTCTATACGGTTATGCCAAACAAGTTTAAGAATGTGACCAATGGTATAGCTCATAGAAGATGGCTTAACCAGTCCAATCCGGCTCTTGCAAAACTTATAACAGAGCTTATTGGAGATAAGTACATCTATGATGCCGAAGAACTCCAAAATCTTTTGAAATACAAAAATGATGCTCAAGTTTTAAAAGAGCTTGCAAAGATTAAGCGTCACAACAAAGAAGAAATGGCAAATTATATTAAGAAGCATAACAATATAATTGTAGACCCTGATTCTATATTTGACGTTCAAGTAAAAAGGCTCCATGAATACAAAAGGCAGCACTTAAATGCTTTGCATATTTTGTCATTGTATCAATGGTTAAAGGCTCATCCAAATGCACCGTTTATGCCTAAAACATATATATTTGCAGCCAAAGCTGCCGCAGGGTATTACTTTGCAAAGCAAATTATTAGGTTTATTTATATGTTGTCTGAGACAATTAACAATGACCCTGATGTAAACCAAAAGCTAAAAGTCGTATTTTTGGAGGATTATAAGGTAACTATAGCCGAGAAGCTTATGCCCGCTTCCGAAATAAGCGAGCAGATCTCCCTTGCAGGGACAGAAGCAAGCGGTACCTCGAATATGAAATTTATGATAAACGGTGCTATCACACTTGGAACTTTGGATGGCGCAAACGTAGAGATAAACGAGGCTGTGGGAAGCGATAATATTATAATCTTTGGTATGACTACTGACGAAGTTGAAGACCTAAAATTAAGATATGACCCAATGGTTTATTATCAAAACAATGCCATCATTAAAAACGCTATGGATGAACTTCCAAAAGGCTTTAAAGGTGTAAAATTTGATGATATATATCATTCTCTTTTGACAAGAGATCAATATATGGTCTTGGCTGACTTTGAAGATTATTCAAAGGCTCAAAATAAGGCCTCAGAACTTTACGAAAATAAAGAAGCATGGAACAGGATGTCCTTAATTAATATCGCAAATTCAGGCCGTTTCGCAGCCGATAGAGCGATTAGAGATTACGCTAGGGACATTTGGAATGCAACCCCATTAAAATAAAGAGAACTCTATGAGATAGGAGAAACAATATGAATACAATTTTTGATTCAAGGGATGTTTTTTATCGCAATCCCAAATATGCAGTGAGTGAAAACACCCCTATACATTTTAAAATTGTTTTGCCAAGATCAATACAATGTTCAAAGGCGACATTAAAGGTTATCGCGGATGCAGGCAATGAATCTTTCCAAAATTCTATGTTTTGGTGTGGAATGAAGGACGATAACCATGAGATGTGGGAGTGTGACTTTACACCAAGTACACTTGGTCTTTATTGGTACGATTTTGAAATTGAAACAAACGAAGGAACTAAAAGCATAAAGCGAAATTTCGCCGATAATAGAGCTGTTATAGGCGAAGGATGTTCTTGGCAGATTACAGTTACGACTGAGGATTTTAAAACACCTGATTGGCTTTCCGGCGGAATAATGTATCAAATTTTCCCGGATAGATTTTTCAACTCGGGCAAAAAGAAGACATTAGTCCCAAAAGACCGCACAATAAGAAAGGATTGGGGCGGGGTTCCTGAATTTAGGCCCGATGAAAACAATAAAGTAACCAATTCTGATTATTTTGGCGGAGACCTAAAGGGAATCCAAGAAAAATTGGATTACATTGAAAGCCTAGGTGTAAATTGTATTTATTTGAATCCTATTTTTGAGGCACATTCAAACCATAGATACAACACTGCGGATTATACAAAAATAGATCCGCTTTTAGGAACTATGGCGGATTTTAATAGGCTTTGCAAAGAGCTTAAAAATAGAGGTATGCATTTAATTATCGATGGTGTGTTCAGTCATACGGGCAGCGACAGTGTATACTTTAATAAGGAGAAACGCTACCCTGAAGATGGAGCATATAATTCAAAGGAATCACCTTACTATAGTTGGTACAACTTTTTAAATTGGCCGGATGAATATCAGTCGTGGTGGGGATTTAAAACGCTCCCTGAAATAGAAGAAAATAATCCTGAATACAATAAGTTCATCAACGGCGAAGACGGTATAGTTAGGAAATGGATAAAAGAAGGCGCATCGGGCTGGAGGCTCGATGTTGCCGATGAACTTCCCGATGCATTTATCGAGAATTTAAGAGAAGCCGTAAAAAGTGAAAATCCCGATGCATTGATATTAGGCGAAGTATGGGAAGATGCATCCAATAAAGAAAGCTATTTTCATAGAAGAAAGTTTTTACTTGGCAACCAGCTTGACAGCGTCATGAATTATCCCTTTAAAAATGCTATCCTAGGCTTTTTAAGAGGGGAAGACGGGGCATTAAAAATTGAGGAAATTTTAAGGATAGTAGAAAACTATCCAAGCCAAGTCACAAGAAATCTTATGAATCCATTAGGTACCCATGATACTGAACGTGCCCTTACAGCTTTAGTTGGCGAACCTATCAATGGTAGGGATCGTGAGTGGCAAGCATCGCAGTCAATACCCGAACATGAAAAAGCACATGGATATAGGCTTTTAAAAACAGCGGCTGCTATGCAATTTACACTTCCCGGCATACCTTGCATATACTACGGTGATGAAACCGCAATGGAAGGGTACAAGGATCCTTTCAATAGGGGATGTTACCCTTGGGGCGAAGAAAACTTAGACATGATAAGTTGGTATAAAGATTTAGCCGCAATGCGTGCAAGATGTCCCGCATTAAAAGAGGGAGATATAAGAAACATATATTCAGATCAAGACGTAATAATATTTGAAAGAAAAGATGAAAAGCTTAAATCTTCATTGCTTTGCGCATTTAACTCTTCAGGCAGTGATAATAGAATTATTATTCCTCAAGGATTTGAAAACGGAAAAGCATTACTTAACACTCGAGTAGAGGATGGAAAACTTATTATCCCGGCTTATGGATGTGCATTTATTCAAGTAGGAAAAATGGCAGCAATCAAAAGAAAGCCGTCGAAAAAAGCGACTGCCTCAAGAGTTTCGGCTAAAAAAGTTACAGCAAAGAACTCTAAAAGCACTTCTAGGGCTAAAAATGTGGCTAAAAAAGAGGGAAAAGCCTTAGAACAAAAACCGCAAGTTGAACCAAAAGAAGTTGAATCTAAGGTTGAGAAGATTATAGATGATGCTTTAAATGTAATATCTAAATCCAAAGAAGATATTTTGCCTAAAAGGGAAGAAAAAGCCTTAGGGCAAAAACCGCAAGTCGAACCAAAAGAAGTTGAATCTAAGGTTGAGAAGATTATAGATGATGCTTTAAATGTAATATCTAAACCTAAGGAAGATATCTTGCCTAAAAAAGAAGAGGTTTTAGATCAAAAACCAAATATAGAGGCTAATGTTGAAGTAAAGCCTAAAGAGGAAATTAAAGAAAATATAGAACCAAAGGTTTTAGTGACGAATCAAGAAAAGGCCACTGATTCCAATCAACCGATTATCCCTAAGAAAAAGAAGCGTAAACGCAGATAAAATAAAAAACGGTAAACACTCTAATTTTAGTTTGAGTGTTTGCCGCCTTTTTTTAATTTATATATGGCATATCGAGATAAGAAAATGACAATAATAAGTCTTGAACAATCAAGGAGGATATGCCAAATGAAAAAAGTAAAAGATATTATGAGCCACAACATCATAGCAGTCTTACCAAGTGACAGTGTAATGGAGGCGTCAACCCTTATGAATGAACATCATATAGGTGCACTGCCTGTAGTTTCAGCGGGTGAAGTTAAAGGTATGATAACGGATAGAGATATTGTTTTAAGATGTGTTGCACAAAACAAAGATGCTAAAAAGGTTAAAGTATCGCAAATTATGTCTAATGACATAGCATTTGTCACTCCTGAACAAAGTATCAACGATGCAGTCGAGGTAATGTCAAACGAGCAAATAAGGAGACTACCCGTCTTGAATGACGGCTACATTGATGGGATGTTAAGTATTGCAGATATTGCAAGGCAAGGCGCAGACCCTGAAATTGCAAGCGCAATATGTGAGATAAGCAAATCAGGAATAAATCATAATAGATAAAAAGTAATCCCGATGCAATAAGTTTGCACCGGGATTTATATATGATTAACTTAAAGGAGGCTTAGTTATAACGTTGATAGAGCTTAGTCAAGTTGAGAATACTACCCTTAAGCTCTTGGGAGAAGGAATTGTTGTCTGCTCTCCAAGTCCAATTTTCCCCTAAAGTTGAAGGGGTATTCATTCGTGCGCTGTCGTCTAGGACAAGATAGTCCTGCATTTGTATAATCACTAGGTTTGATACACAAGCAAAAGTTTTTCTAATTATTTTCCATACAAGACCTTCTTCGTTTTCAAAGTCGAAGTATTCCATCATGTATTTCTTATCTTCATAGTTAATAGCCTTAAGCCAACCTAGGGCTGTTGAATTGTCGTGAGTTCCAATATAAGCGACGCTGTTTTTATCGTAGTTATGGGGGAGATAATCTCCTGCTTCTCTTGAATCAAAAGCAAACTCCATGATTTTCATTCCGGGGAATCCTGTCCTGTCGCGAAGTTCTATTACTTCTTTTGTAAGATAGCCTAAGTCTTCGGCTATTATATCCATACTTCCAAGGTGCTTTTTGCAAGTCTTGAAGAAAGATATCCCAGGTCCCTTGCGCCATGTACCGTTAATTGCATTTTCCTCTTTGTATGGTATAGAGTAGTAACTTTCAAAACCTCTAAAATGGTCAATTCTTATAACATCATAAAGATTAGCGGCTGCTTTAAGGCGCCTTATCCACCAGGAGTAACCGTCTTTTTTCATATACTTCCAGTCATATAAGGGATTGCCCCAAAGTTGACCCGTTGCGGAGAAACCATCCGGCGGGCAGCCTGCAACATTGATGGGGTTACTGCTTTGATCCAATTCAAAGTTTTTGGGATTTGACCATACATCTGCGCTGTCAAGAGCCACGTAAATGGGGATATCACCTATTATTTTGATTTCATTTTCGTTTGCGTATTGTTTTAGTTTATTCCATTGCTTAAAGAATTTAAATTGAAGGAAAGACCAAAAGTTAATTTCCTCACAAAGATCATTGTATGCTTGATTTATTGCACTTTCATTTCTAAGTTTTAACTCTTTGGGCCATTGATACCAAGCAGTATCGTTATTTTGTTTTTTTAGTGCCATAAACAAGGAGTAATCTTTCAACCAATATTCATTTTCAAGTTGAAAACTTTTAAATTCCTCGTCTTCTATATTGAAGTTTGAAAAAGCTTTTCTTAATACTGTAAATCTCTCGTTATATATTTGCTCATAATCTACTTTATGAATATCTTTAGGCTGTGAGATGGTAGATAGATCCTCTTTAGAAAGGAGATTTTCCTCTAAAAGAGTATCTAAATCTATAAAATATGGATTACCTGCGAATGTTGAGAATGATTGATAAGGTGAGTCACCAAAGCTTGTAGGGCATAAAGGTAATATTTGCCAATATTTTTGGCCTGCACCTTTTAAAAAGTCCACAAACTTAAAAGCCTCTTTTCCCAAAGTACCGATTCCATATGGTGACGGCAAGGATGATATGTGTAGTAGAATACCGCTAGCTCTCATTTTAACCTCCAAGTGATTTATTTTCATTTATATAAAGTCCAAAGTGGTCAGAAACTATTGGATAGTTAGTGCCGTTAAATATAGTTTTGGACTGATATATTGGTGTATTATTATTTTTAAATATATAGTCTATTCTCATTGATTTTATGTCGTCTTGCTTCCAGCCGTCAATTGAGCTTAGTGCAGTATTACCTAAGTCTTTATCTAGAGCAAGGGTATATGTATCAAACCAATTTTCGTCTTTTGTTATAAGGTCATAGCCTTCAAATTTGACGTTTGATGGGGAGTTAAAGTCACCCATTATGTAGACATTTTCATGCATATTACATGAAAGATTTTTTTGGTACTCTTGCCATTGATTTTTAAATGGATCATCAATATCATTCCACCAACCCATATGGGAGCTATAAAACCAAGAAGGCTTGTTTGTAGTATTATCTAAGACTTTTAGCCCCAATACTTTTCTTGTTTTATAGTTTTTAGGGTCGTGAGACTTTGATATAAAAAAGCTGTCGCTTCCTATGACTTCATTAAGAGTTAATAGCGCGACTCCTTCATCGTAAATATCATAACCTATATGATTATTTACCCATGACCAATTATAATTGAGGCCTAATTTGCGAAGCTTTCTTACCACATGAAGGGCAAAGTTATCCTTTTTTATCACACTTTCGTCAGCAGGGACAAAGCAAGTGTAGTCTAAAAGCTCTTTTCTTGCAGGTTTGGAATCGCATCTTTGGTTTACCTCTTGAAAGGCAATGATATCGAATTTTTCTCTCAATATAGCTAAGATAATAGAGCCTAATTTTTTTTGAAAATCATTTTCAAGATAGCTATGCGTATTTAGTGTTAGTATTTTCATAGGCATTTCCTTTGTGATAGAATTAAATGTTATTTTGCACTCGAGAATAATTTTGACATATCGCCGGTTGCATGAGCATTGATATAATTAATATCATTATCGCTAAGTAGATTATTTTTCTTTGCGTTATTTAAGAATTTTTGATCTACTTGTCCGCCCTTAAGCATTTGACCCAATCTAACCTGTAGACTTCCGATGCTTTCTCCCAGTTCGGTATTACCTGACTTTGCATTTGCAAAACTCAACATAACTTTTTCCACTTCAGGATTTTTTGTATATTTTTTAAAATCATTATCAAATTGCACTGCGTCATAATACTTAGTGACATAGTTTGGACGATTATCTTTGCTGCTACTGCTTTCAGTAGAAGTTTGCGTTGTTGATTTTGGTGTAACAAGTTCTGCCATTTCTGCTTCTGCTGCATATTGTCGAAGCTTTTCTTCTTTAGAAGGTTCGGGAGCTGAGGAATGGGAGGATTCGTAGTTCCTTATCTCTATATCTTTCTCAGCCTCATTAAGTTTATTTTCACTTTTCAAGAACTTATATGTATCACCTTCAGAAATATCGAGTATTCTTGATAGGGTTTCTATATCAAGCCATCCGTATGAATGTACATA
>CAKSRC010000032.1 GCA_934486915.1 uncultured Eubacteriales bacterium | reverse complement strand
CATTGCAGAAGTACATAACGGCTCGTCCATCTTCACCGGAGACGCAGGCAGCGGCGAAAGCAATGCCCGCCGTTATATGATTGAGAATGACTTGGTGGAAGCTATTATCGCCGTGCCGGAGAATATGTTCTACAATACAGGCATCGGTACATTCATCTGGGTGCTTTCCAACAAGAAGGAAGATCGCCGCAAGGGGAAAATACAGCTTATTGACGCTACGGCGATGAAAGAATCTTTGCGCAAGAATATGGGCAAGAAAAACTGCGAATTCACGCACGACATTCGCAAGGAGATCGTTCGCATTTTCCTCGACATGGAAGAAAGCGATGTCAGCATGGTTTTCAATAATGATGAATTTGCCTATTGGAATGTGACGGTGGAACGCCCGCTCCGTCTGCACATATACCCCGACCGCACGATTCCTGCCGACCTGTTCAAGAAGGCGGATGAATATGAAACCGTGACTTCGGCCATTACAAAGGCTGCCGAAACTGCGCCGCTGGACGACTGGGCGGCATTTGCCAAAGCCACCGGGCTGAAAGCCGCCGTATTGAAAAAGGTGCGTCCCTTTATCACAGAGAAGGATCCGACTGCAAAGCCGATTGACGGTGAGCCGGACGTTGACCTGCGCGACACGGAGAACATTCCCTTCACCTATGAGGGCGGCATTGATGCCTTTATGCAGAATGAAGTGCTGACCTATGCGCCGGATGCATTGGTGGATGAAAAGAAAACGCAGATCGGCTACGAAATCAGCTTCACAAAGTATTTCTACAAGCCCGTGGAGCTACGGGATATGAGTGATATCCTTTCCTCCTTGACTGCGCTTGAAAAAGAAGCCGACGGTTTGTTGACAGAAATAATGGGAGGGATTCAATAAATGCAGAAATATGCAGACTATGTAACCTCTCAAGCAACATGGTTGGGTCGTTTACCTACTCATTGGGATTGCAAGAAAATAGGAGCATTGTTTTCTGAGCGTAAGGTAAAAGTGTCTGATAAAGATTATGCACCGCTTTCTGTTGCAAAAATTGGTGTTGTTCCGCAACTTGAGACTGCGGTCAAAACAGATGCTGGCGATAATCGCAAGCTGGTTCGTGCCAGAGATTTTGTAATCAACAGCCGCTCTGACAGAAAAGGCTCCTGTGGTGTTTCAGAACTCGATGGTTCGGTGTCTTTAATCAACATAGTTTTACAACCGAGGAAGAAAATGAATAATCGATATGTTCATTTTCTCATGCGAAGTCAGCCTTTTTCAGAGGAATATTATCGCAATGGTCGCGGTATCGTATCTGACCTTTGGACAACAAGATACAGCGAAATGAAATCCATTCTCCTTCCCATCCCTCCCCGCGAGGAGCAGGATCAGATTGTGCGCTTTCTGGACTGGAAGGTTTCGAGTATCAATAGGCTGATTGGTGTAAAGCAAAAGCAAATAGCCGCCTTGAAGGAGTTTATGCAAGCGGAAATTGAAAAGCAACTATACGCATATCCCGTGGAAGAGACGGTTCGCCTTAAGCAACTTGGCACATTTTTTAAGGGCGGCGGTTTTTCAAGAGAAAATCTTGTCGAGGAGGAAGGGTATCCGGCTATTCTATATGGTGATATATACACGCAGTATGAATATAAAACTGCTGTGATTAACCACAGCATTGATGGCGCAGCCTATTCCGCTTCACGTAAAATTTCAAAAGGCGACATTGTTATGGCTGGAACAGGAGAAACAAAGGACGAAATAGGAAAATCCATCTTGTACACAGGCGATGAGATTGTTGCGTTAGGCGGCGATGTTATTGTTTTTCATCCAAATGAAGGGATAAATGTTGAGTATCTGCTTTATCAGCTTTATAGTCAAGCCGCATTAAAGCACAGATACATCAACGGCAAGGGCGATATCATTGTTCATATCTATCCAACGGCTTTGGGAAGTACAATCATTGCCTTTCCGGGAGTCGAGGAGCAGAAAAAAGCTGTCGCAAGGATAAATGAGATTATTAACCAGGTCAAGAAAGCGATAGCTGTTTTAGCCGATGAGATTTCTGTACTACGAGAATACCGAGTACGTCTTATCGCAGACACCGTCACCGGAGAAATTGATGTCCGCGATATTGAAATCCCCGAATACGAATATGTGGAAGAAACCATTGACGACAACAACGAGGACTGCGAAGAAGAAACCGAGGAACAGGAGGATTGAGTATGGCTGATACAAAAGGCCTCGCTCTTGAAGAAAACCAGGGCGATATCGTTATCTATCAGACCGAAGACGGAGATACAAAAATAGACGTCCGCTTTGTGGATGAGACCGTGTGGTTGACCCAACAGCAGATGGCAGAGCTTTTTCAGTCCTCCCGCACCAACATCGTGGAGCACATTCAACATATTTACGAGGAGGGTGAATTGGACGAGGCTTCAACCTGTCGGAAATTCCGACAGGTTCGCACCGAGGGCAACAGGCAGGTCACCAGAGAGATTCCGTACTACAATCTCGACATGATCATCTCACTTGGCTATCGTGTGAAATCCATGATTGCCACTCACTTCCGCCGCTGGGCAACAGAGCGGTTGAAGGAGTACATGGTCAAGGGCTTCACGATGGATGATGACCGTCTGAAAAAACTCGGCGGCGGAAACTACTGGAAAGAGCTTCTCGCCCGTATCCGGGATATCCGTTCCTCCGAAAAGGTTATGTACCGGCAGGTGCTTGACCTGTATGCTACCAGCGTGGACTATGATCCGAGAAGTTCGGAATCCGTGGCATTTTTCAAAATGGTGCAGAACAAGCTGCACTATGCCGCGCATGGACATACGGCTGCGGAGGTTATTTATGAGCGGGCTGACGCAGATAAGCCGTTTATGGGTCTGACTGCCTTCTCCGGCGATTTTCCGACAGCAAAAGACATCGGCATTGCCAAGAACTACCTGACCGAAGAAGAATTGCAGATTTTGAACGGCATCGTTTCCGGATATTTCGATTTTGCAGAGGTACAGGCGATGCGCCACCGCCCCATGCATATGAGCGACTATGTGGAGCATCTGGATCGGGTACTTTCCTCCACCGGAGAACAGCTTCTGGTCGGTGCGGGTAAGGTCAGCCACAAACAAGCAATGGAAAAGGCAAACCAGGAGTATCAGCGTTTTCTGGTGCAGAACCTTTCTCCTGTTGAGGAAGCGTATCTGCAAACCATAAAGGAAGTCGAAAAAACAGCAAAGAAAAAAGCGAAGGAGGACTGAGCAAGATGGAGGTCACCGATACAAAGGAAAAAGGCTTTGAATCTCTTATCGTAAAATGGCTCGTTGAACATAACGGCTATGAGCAGGGCAACAATGCCGACTATAACAAAGAATATGCCATTGATGAGACTCGTCTCTTCCGTTTCCTGCAGAATACACAGCCGGAGCAGATGGACAGGCTTGGTGTATTCAAATCCGAGCAGAAAAAGCGTCAATTTCTGAACCGCTTGCAGGGGGAGCTTGCCAAACGCGGCATTATTGATGTGCTGCGCAACGGCATCAAGGTGTATCCGGTTGACCTTATCATGTTCTATCTTACGCCGACCGAGAACAATGCCAAGGCACGGGAAATGTTTGAAAAGAACATTTTCAGCGTCACCCGGCAGCTACGCTACTCGCAGGATGCAAGCAAACTGGCGCTGGATATGTGCTTGTTCATCAATGGTTTACCGGTTATCACATTTGAACTGAAAAATCAGCTTACAAAGCAGAATGTAGACGATGCTGTGGAGCAGTATAAGACAGACCGTGATCCAAGGGAGATGCTATTCTCCTTCAAGCGTTGCATGGTGCATTTTGCCGTGGACGATGCCCGTATCAAATTCTGCACGAAACTGGCGGGAAAGGACAGTTGGTTTTTGCCGTTCGACAAAGGCTACAACGATGGTGCCGGAAACCCGCCCAATCCCGATGGCATCATGACCGACTACCTTTGGAAGGATATTCTTACCAAGGAGAAGCTGTCACTCATCATCGAGAACTATGCCCAGGTGGTTATTGAGGTCGATGAGGAGACGAAGAAGAAAAAGGAAAAGCAGATTTTTCCGCGCTATCATCAGCTGGATGTGGTTACAAAACTCCTTGCAGATGTGAAAACAAACGGCGTCGGGAAAAAGTATCTCATTCAGCACAGTGCAGGCAGCGGAAAATCCAACTCTATCGCATGGCTTGCCCATCAGCTCATTGGACTTGAGCTGGATGGACATCCGATGCTGGATTCCGTTATTGTTGTCACCGACCGCCGCATCCTGGATAAGCAGATTAGGGATACCATCAAGCAGTTCATGCAGGTCGGCAATACTGTGGCATGGGCAGAGCACTCCGGCGATCTAACGAAAGCAATCACGGACGGAAAGCGCATTATCGTCACCACGATTGAGAAGTTTCCGTATATCGTTCCGCAGATTGGAGCTGAACACAAGGATAACCGTTTTGCCATCATCATAGACGAGGCGCACTCCGGGCAGAGCGGCAGAAACTCTGCGCAGATGAACCTTGCGCTCTCCGGCCTTGCTTCCGATGACGAAATGGATAATGAAGATAAAATCAACGCCATGATGGAGGGACGCAAACTGCTGAATAATGCCAGCTATTTTGCGTTCACCGCTACGCCGAAAAACAAAACACTGGAAACCTTCGGTGTTCCGTATCAGGATGGTGATACCATCAAGCACAGACCGTTCCATGTCTATACCATGAAACAAGCCATCCAGGAAGGCTTTATTCTGGATGTGCTGAAATACTATACGCCCATCGACAGTTTCTATAAATTGATGAAAACCGTCGAGGACGATCCGATGTTCGATAAAAAGCGGGCGCAGAAGAAACTCCGAAGCTTTGTGGAAAGCGACAGCTACACCATTGCCAAGAAAGCGGCTATGATGGTTGACCACTTCCACGAGCAGGTCATTGCAAAAGGGAAAATCGGCGGGCAGGCACGTGCGATGGTTGTGACGTCCAGCATCCCCCGTTGCATTGAGTATTACTATGCCATCAATAAATGCCTTGCGGACAGGCACAGCCCATACAAGACAATTATCGCCTTTTCCGGGGAGAACAAATACCAGGGGCAAGAACCGCCGCTTACATCTGCCGGATTGAACGGTTTTCCTGATGCTAAGATACCGAAAGAATTCAAAAAGGACCCGTATCGCATTCTCATCGTTGCGGATATGTTTCAGACGGGCTTTGACGAGCCGCTGCTCCACACCATGTATGTGGATAAGATGCTCTATGATATCAAGGCTGTGCAGACGCTTTCCCGACTTAACCGCTGCTGCCCGAAAAAGTATGACACTTTTGTCCTGGACTTTGCAAACAAGCCGGAGATGATTCAGGAGTCTTTCTCTCGGTATTATCGCACGACGATTTTGTCCGGCGAAACCGACCCGAACAAGCTGTATGACCTCGTTGCAATTATGGATGAGTATCAGATATTCACCAATGAGGATGTGGAGCGACTGGTAAATCTGTATCTTGACGGTGCAGACCGTGATAAACTCGACCAGACCCTCGATGCCTGCACTGCCATCTATAAACAGCTTGATACAGATGATCAAATCAAATTTAAGAGTGCAGCAAAGTCATTTGTGCGCACCTATGGCTTTCTCGGAGCAATTTTGCCGTATGGCAATGCCGACTGGGAGAGGCTATCCATCTTCCTCAATCTGCTGATACCGAAGCTGCCGTCACCACGAGAGGACGATCTTTCGCAGGGTATTCTTGAAACGATAGACCTTGAAAGCTATCGCAACGAGGCGCGTGAGGTTATGTCCATCAAGCTGGAAGATTCAGATACAGAAGTTGATCCGGTACCGGCAGGAAAAGTAGGTCATATTGTTGAGCCGGAGATGGATTTGCTTTCAGTCATTCTGTCGAATTTCAACGATATGTTCGGCAATATCAGCTGGAATGATGCAGATAATGTGCGCAGACAGATTCTTGAAATTCCTGCGATGGTATCGAGGGATGAAAAATATCAGAACGCCATGAAGAACTCCGACGAGCAGAGTGCGCGGCTTGAAAGCGAGAGGGCTTTGCAGCAGGTCATCTTTGCAATCATGGCTGACAATATGGAGCTGTTCAAACAGTTCCAAGACAATCCTTCGTTCAAAAAATGGCTGTCCGACCTTGTATTTAATCTGACCTATAATAAGGATGGAAAGCCATATGAGCCGCCACAGCAGGAGCATAATCAGGGAAATCAGGATACCGCGCAACAACCATAATTATCGACATAACAATGAAACTGTTTAACAATACAGCTTAGGAGAAAAAGAATAGATACCGAAAGGTGGGAGGGCAATGAGCGATTCTTTTGACAAAACATTGAGAGGAAAACACTTCGACGAGGTTTTTACCGAAGTGACTCATACTGAGACGTTAGGACTTAAAAACCCAGAACAACTGCGCTTATTTCACCTGAATGTCAACAATAATGCTTTTTCATCCGATAAGCTGGAGCAGTTTTTGAGAAGAAATATCGGACTATATGTATTTTCCCGCGCACAGATCGAGGAATACAATATTGAGGGTGATGCATATAGCGTTGGTATGGATGCCCTTGATATTATGAAGCGGAATGGCAATCCCGGACAAAAAGGTACAGGGAATGACCTCGGTGAAATTCTGTTATATGTGTTTTTGGAGCAGGTACTTGGTGCTCCGAAAATCATGAGCAAGGTGGAACTTCAAACCGGAGCCAAACAATACGGAAGCAAATGTGACGGAATTCATCTTCTCTCTTTGGAGCAGAAATTTGGAATGCCGTATTACCATATGGTGTTTGGCACCTCCAGCATTGTGGGTGATATGAAAAAAGCTGTTGACACTGCCTTCGACGCTATTGTTGAGATCGAAAAGCAAAGCACACAGGAGCGCACCCTTGCTGAAAACACGGTATTCAGCAAGTCCTTTGATAAAGACACGGTTCAGAAAATCAAAGACCTGCTTATTCCGAGTAAAGGACAGTCGATCCCGTATGATACAGCCTATGGCGTTTTCCTTGCGTATAATCTCGGTCTCAATCCTGCTAATTACAGTGCGGTAGACTTCCGACGTGCACTGACTCAGAAAATGGATACAGATATTCGCAATCATGCGGCATATATAGCCAGCAAGATTAATGCCCTTGGCCTCGGAAACCACTCGTTTTATTTCTACATTCTGCCACTCAACGATGCAGATGCTGAAAAAACACAAATCATGGACCGTGTGATGAATGGGGGTGGCAGACCTTGAGCAATCAAATACTGCATAACCTTGGCGATGCCATTTTCGGGGACATTGACAACAATCCCTTCCTGAATGAACTCTACGACGACATCCTTTATAACTATGCCATCACCAAATTTAACCTCACTGATAAACGGCAGATGCGGGAAATTGATGTGGTGTCGGCCTTGCGTTTTGCCGACTTGCTGTCCAAGTCGACACATGCGATGAACCGGGACAAGCATAAAATGTGGGCGCAGGAGATAATCATCCTGCTGTATTCTCTGTACCCGGACAATCCTGATGTAAAGTTCTATGCCGGATCAGTGTTCGCAAACACCGGGAACTATCAGGCAAGAAGGATAATCGATAGCGACTTTTACGGCACGACCGCATTAGAGCGTTTCTTCGCTGAATACCAGAATGATTATTTGACAATTCCTGCAGCACCGGAACTTCGGTTCTTCGGCGCACAGAAAAATGCTTACGATCATCTCTCGGATGATCACTTCAGCTATTCCGGTCCGACATCTATGGGTAAGTCCTTCCTCATGAGAATGTACATCAAGGACCAGATACAGCATGGGGTAAAAATGAACTTCGCCCTGATTGTCCCAACAAAGGCACTGATCAATGAGATCTACAAGCAGGTCATTGACGAGGACCTTAAGAACCTTTTGTCGGAGCACAATTATAAGGTGGTCACCGCCGCCGGGGATATCGCTTTGGAGGGCAAGCATAACTTCATACTTGTGCTGACTCCGGAACGACTGTTATATCTGCTCATCAGCAAACCGGATTTGCAAATCGACTATCTATTCATCGATGAAGCGCACAAACTGTCCGGAAAAAATAGCCGTGGGCCGTTCTACTATAAAACCGTGGATATGCTTCTCAAAAGGAAGAAGAAGCCGCACTTCGTCTTTGCCTCACCTAATATTCCAAATCCAGAGGTATATCTAAAGTTGCTGACAGACATCGAAACCGACGGTGATGATAGCCACCTATGTTCCACTTTTTCACCGGTGGCCCAGATTAAGTTCAGCATCGACCTCAACAATTTCACAGTCAGCGTATATAACGACCATACCGGTGAGTTGGATTACCTTGCGGAAATCAAAGACAGAAACGCTTCTCTGGTTTCGTTCCTTCTGATGTTTGAAAGAATAAACCGGGAAATCCCCTTTGAGCGAAAGCAGCAGACCATCGTTTATTGCAACGGTAGAAGTAAGGCGATTGAAAATGCGCTTGCTTTTGCAGATCAGCTTTCGGAAATTCAGGATAATGACCTGAATGCACTGGCAAGGGATATCACGAATGAAGTTCATGGCGACTACTATTTGGCCCAGATTATAAAAAAGGGCATCGCATATCACATTGGATACCTACCAGCTGCCATCAGAATGCGTATCGAGGACATGTTCCGTCGTGGCAAAATCACGACTATATTCTGTACCAGCACCTTACTTGAGGGTGTCAACCTCCCAGCGGATAATCTGTTCATTACCGATAACAAGATTTTCCGAAAGGTGATGACGCCGGTTGACTTCCGAAACCTGATAGGACGTGTCGGACGCATCCGTTTCAACCTTTACGGGAATGTATTCTTCGTCTCGCAGGGTGAAAAGCTGAAACAGGAAGACTATGTGGACCTTTTGAAGAAAGAGGTCCCGAAGCAAACGCTTTCTATCGAGGCTGGACCGAAGAGCCTAACAAACGCCGAAAAGAAATATGTCGTCGAGGCACTACTGCAGGGCAATATTGAACTCGTAAAAAGAAATGACGCACAGTCAGAGGAAGCCTATGTAATGATGCGTAAGTTTGCCCTCATTCTTTTACGGGATATTATGCAGGACAACGACAGCCTTGTAAGGCGTGAGTTCTCTAATCTGCTGACACCCAAGGACGAAGCGAAAATACGAGAAGCCTTTACTGATCCGTTCACAGAACCGGATGATGATATCAACACCTCGGTGGATCAGACGAAAAACCTACGTGCCGCTATCGCAATGGGCTTGAAATACCCTGACCGTGTAGATGGCAGGTTCAACTATGACGACGTTTTGGCTTTCCTTGAAAAGCTGAGTCGGATCTTCAAATGGGGAAAGTATGAAGCCTCCACACTCGGAAAGCCGACGCTCCTGCGCTGGTATGCGGTTGTTCTTATTCAATGGATGGAAGGTACTGGCCTTAGCAATATCATGAAAAAGGCACTGGAGTACCGGCAGCAGCACCGGGATAACTTCTGGGTGAACCGAGGCCAGAAAGAATACTATGACGATGGACTCCGGCACCGCAATATCGTGTTTGCCGACACCTTGGAGGTCATTGATAACATTGTGCTGTTCAGTATTTCAAACTACTTCCTTCGCTTCTCGAATGAGTATAAGACGGTCCATCAGCTGAAGGAGTTTGATAACAACTGGTACGAATTTGTAGAATACGGAACGACGAATCCAATAACAATCCTTCTTCAGCGGAACGGATTCTCTCGTGAGGTATCCACATATATCCGGAACAACAAGGATGAGTTTATTATCGAAGGGCCGGATGGAAAATGGCATCTGAGCACGGCATTGCTTGAATGCTCAAATACTAACGCTCGAACAGAGGCGTCGAGTGTACTATACAACATGCCGGAGCTGTTTATAGCTGAAAGCGGTAATGTGTAAAAGTAAGATAGACTACACGATATCCCGAACTTATTCGTAGATTAAGCAGGAGGAACGGTGAATGCAACAGATATTTAGCAACACGACTTTAACAGTCAATCAGTTGATCGAAAAGATCGATACAGGAGAACTTGGCCTTCCGGAGCTTCAGAGGCCGTTCATCTGGAAGGATTCAAAGGTACGTGATTTGTTTGATTCCATGATGTGCGGGTATCCCATCGGGTCTTTGATGCTGTGGGAGTGTCCTACGCTTGAAAAGAAGAAAACCATCGGAACAGACACCCACAACTATGAATCTCCGAAGCAGGTAATCATTGATGGCCAGCAGAGACTGACCTCCCTTTATGCCGTTATGAAAGGGAAAAAGGTCATCAATTCAAAATACGACGAGAAGTCTATCGTGATTTCCTACTGCCCGGTGAAGAATAAGTTCGAGGTTGGTTATCAGGCGACGAAAAAAGACCCTGAATGGATCTACAACATCAGCGAAGTGTTCACTACATCGAATATTACAAAGCTGATCATCAACTTTACCAAGAGGCTGGATGAATATCGGTCCTCCAAAGGTGAAACGCTGAGCGACGAGGAACAAGATCTGATTTCCGAAAACATCACTGCGCTTTCAAATTTGAAACAACACACGCTTCCGGTATTTGATATCAAGGCCAACGCTGAGGAAGAGGATGTTTCAGAGATCTTTGTTCGTGTCAATTCCGGCGGTGTTGCTTTGAAGCAGAATGACTTTATTCTGACGCTCCTCTCGCTCTATTGGGATGAGGGTCGAAAAGAGATCGAGCAGTTCAGCATGGAGTCTACATACCCCTCCAAGGACAAAATTACATCGTACAACCAGCTTACCGAGGTCACAGCGCAGGATGTCATTCGTGTGGTTATGGCGTATGCTTTTGACCGAGCTCGTTTGAAATATGGATACAAGCTGCTTCGTGGAGCTGACTTCGACAAAAAAGGTGCTGTTGATGAAACTCTGCGTGATCAGCGTTTCGATGTGCTGAAGGCAAAGCTCCCAGACGTTCTCAACGTTCATAACTGGCACGAGTTCTTGAAATCTATCATGAATGCCGGTTATCTGTCTGGTGATCTGATTCTTTCGGGAAACGCAATCTATTATACATATGCGTTCTACCTCATCTCAAAGTACAGGTTTAATGCATCATATAACGAAAACATGCATCTTACCTCGCTATGGTTCTTCTATGCGTCTATGGTGTCGCTATATACTGGATCGTTTGAATCCACGGTTGAAAACCACCTGAACTCTATCAAGGAGCTCACGACGTTGGAAGAATACAAGCGGTTCATTCTGTCGAGGGTTGTGGAACGGCTTACAAACGACTACTTCGACATTACCCTTATTGGTTCTGAGGGTCTGGCAGTATCAGGCCGAGGCAATAATGCGTGGAATGCCTATGTAGCCGCCTTGAACATTCTGAATGCTAAAATCCTGTTCTCAAAAAGTAATTTGCTCGTCAGCAAGTTGTTCGAGCCCGGTACTGACGGCAAGAGAAAGTCTCTGGAGAAGCATCACCTGTTCCCGAAGGCTTATCTTAAGACGCTGGGATATAACGATGCCAAGATCAACCAGATGGCTAACTATGCCTTCATCGATTGGAAAGATAATATGGAGATACTCGATGAGGCTCCTGCGATTTATTATCCTGTCGTTTGTGAGGGTCGCAGCCCCGAAGAAATCCAGAAAATGGAGGAAGAAAATGCTCTTCCGCACGGCTGGGAAAACATGTCCTATGAGGATTTCCTGATCGAGCGGAGAAAGCTAATGGCGACAAAGATAAAACAGGCCTTTGAGATTTTGAAGAATAATGCCAATTGAAATACGGGGATCAGCATATGATGGAACTCTTAGAAGATGTTTTTATCCGCTGTAGTAGGTGCGGAAAAGTCACTGGAATACACAAAGAGGATTTTGATTTTGAGTCCTATGTATATGATCGTGGCGATAATAGGATGGGTGAAGAAATCGAATTCCGTCACGAGGGATACATTGAATGTGATCAATGCGATAATGAAATCTCCTTCAGAATATCTGGCTACGAGTACCCAATAGGTGCATTCAACTATGAAGATAGTGAAATAACTGGCGGGCGGTTTGAGGAAGAGCCGCACATGGGAGTCATATATAGCCAAGATGATTTTGACCTCGATGATGCATACCCTGCGTTTACACGGGTGGAGCAGATCATCATGGACATCGCCCAGAATCGTGAGTTGATCTACGACATTTCTCCCAGAGAGTTTGAGGCGGTTATCGAACGGGTGCTTCAAGATGAAGGCTTTGAAACAAAGCTGACACAACAAACCAGAGATGGTGGCCGTGATATAATCGCAACAAAGTATGAGATGGGAAAGCCGGTCGTTTTCTATATCGAGTGTAAACGCTACGGACGCCAGAACTCTGTGGGCGTTAATATCGTTCGTTCTCTATATGGCGTCCAGTCGGCTGATCAAATAAACAAAGCGATTCTCGTAACAACTGGACATGTTACCCGTGGTGCTCGCAGATTTGTAGATGGTCAGAATACGATGATGAGTGTCATCGATGTCAAGGAAATACATGAACTGATTCAAAGAAACGCAAGGAAATATAGAGGTTACTGAACCTTTTAATTATTCCACACTTTTTAATTATTCCTCCAGCAGATGGCTTTGAGGGGTAAGTTTCAAAGGCCGCAGAACCGGCCAGCAACAATCGAATACACAGAAAAAGGGCTTTCGAAGCTCTGCTGTAAAACACAGCGGAACCTCGAAAGCCCTTTATTTCAAGCCTTTTTCAGCACTTATGTGCCTGAG
>CAKSRC010000031.1 GCA_934486915.1 uncultured Eubacteriales bacterium | reverse complement strand
TGTACTTTCTTGAAAGCAGGAATGTCCAAATCAGATCTCAGTGAGAACGAAAAAAAACTTATGATTACACAAAAGGATATTGAAAAAGAAAAAGAAGTTGAAAAGGCCGCTCAAGCGATTGGATTAGGTAAGATGAAGGGATTTGCTCCTGCGCAAAAGAAAGCATACTTACAAACACTTAAGGAGAGGGGTATGGATAAGGACTTTAAGGTAGAGGAAAATTTAAAATATAAAGAAGAATAGTTGATGAATTTGATATAACTATGTGGGTATACCATTAATAAAATTTTTTATTTTATTTCTATATCACTGTCCAAGAAATCATAAACTTCAGGATCTTGAGGGATTCCCATTTGTTCCATAAATTGAAGAAAACTTTTTATAATCTGCTTATATCCTCTTAGTTTGAGTTTTTCTTTAAAAAAGTTTATTATATTCTGCTTTGTCGGCTGCAATGTTTTAATTGCTGTCAAAAACAGAATAAAATCAAGTATTTGTGCTTTATATGAGGCATTCGTATTTGAATCGTTTTGTAATGACTTTGACCACTCATTAAAGATTTTTGACAAAGATTTGCTTATAAGCTGTGCGCTTACCTGCGCTTCGGATTGTGGCTGTTGCTGCGTATTATTTTTTAATAAGTTTTCGTCTATACTGTCATGTGGCCGAATTTTGTTATAAATACGTAGCCTTTTTACCCAGTTGAAAAATCGTTTTGCGGCTGATTTTGAATCTCTTATAGTTCTATAATCATAGTTTTTCATACGACAGTTGCAGTAATCCGAGATTTCGACCTCATCATAGTGATATATGCCTTTACTGTCCAATATTCTTATAAAGTTAATTAAAATCAATCTATAGTGCTTTTTTGTTGTAATTTTCACGTTTAATGAATTTATCCAATCCATAAAGGCCTCTTCAAGGCTTTCATATTTATATTGTTTTAGGTCCACATTTAAGGTAGGGGTTGACTTCTTATCATCACTTTGATGATTGCCAATTAATTTGTTTTCGTTTATTTCTTTATGAATCATTGGGCCGCTTGAATGTAGTTGGTCTGCTGTCTCACTGTTTAGGGTGGCGGTTATTTGTGCTGGGGAAGTGTTACTTTGAGGTGTATTTTCCTCCCAAAATTCCATACCAAAACCAAAGGACGGTTCTCCCCAATCTAAACTGGATTCAGGGTAACGCAATGGTAATTTAACAGCATACCTAAAATCTTTAGGAATTGGTGAAAATGTACCATCATCCGGATTATATCCTATCGAGGAATTTGATCGTGGGTGACTATCTTTCTCTGGTGTTCCAAGATTATTTTTAGGAATGTTAGTATTCAAAGAGGCTGGCGGCAATTGAAAATTAGGCATATTTGAATTATTATTTGTTTTTGTTGAGGTTTCTTTTGGATTTGTATTAAATTTCATAAATTGTATATTTCCTCTTAAAAATTTGCTTTTATCTAAAGCATAATGACGGCTATGCCTACTTGAATAAAATAGCGCACAAATATATTGAGATTAATTACTTGGATAACGTTCAAAAAGTTCGTTTATTTTGTTTTATTACTCTCCAAAAGCTTATACACTTCCGGATCTTGAGGTATGGCTGATTGTTCCAAAAATTTAAGGAAACTGTTTATTGCTTTTTTGCAGCTTTCAATGTCCTTAGGTTTTGGAATTTCCGAACTGCCTTGAAAGTAGTTTTCTATATCACTAGGTGTTGGACTTAGTGTTTTAATTTTTATTAAAAACACTATGAAACTGAGTATTTGCGTTTTGTATATGGTGTTTGTATTAATGTCATCTTTTAAAGTATTTGACCACTCATTAAAAGCATCCAATAAAGCCTTACTTATAAATGGTGCTTTTGGATCAACTTTGAACTTGGGTCTTTTTTGGTATACCGGTATAACTTTGTCTGCTGCTTGATAAGATTTTATTTTTTTATAAACATCATTGTTTGACATCCATTTAAAAAATCGTTTTAAGTCTTCCTCAAAGAATTTTAGACTTATAACCTTATTATGATCGGAAGCCTGAGAACAATAATTTTTGATGATAATAAAGTTGGGTTCACAAATACCCTCCTCATCAAGCATTCTTATAAATTTGATTAATCTGCTTTTATATACTATTTTTGTTCTGTGATTAACACGTAAGGTGCTTAACCAAAAATTAAGAACCTCCTCGAGGTTGTTATACTGATACTGGTTATCGGCATTTTGGGCAGCGGTAGCGGACATCGGTGCAGGGATAGGGATTGGATCAGCATTGTGAGGAAGGTTAGCAGGCACCTTTTCGAATTTTTCATCATCAAGTATAGAATCATCTAAATATAATTCATTGAACAAATCATCATTTGCAGGGGCAGCCTCTTGAAGTGGGGGAATATTTTGAAGTGCATTGTCCTCTAGTGAATCACTATTAAGGTCAAAGGATGGTTCTCCCCAATCTAAACTGGATTCAGGGTAACGCGATGGGAGTTTAATAGTATACCTAAAATCCGGTGCTATTGGTGAAAATGTACCATCATCCGGATGTGCTACCAAGGCGCGTAAACGTAGTTGATTGTATCTTGAGGGAATTCCAAAATTATTTTTGGGAATCGAGGTATTCAAGCGTAATTGGTTAGTTGGCAGGTTGGACATGGTTGGTTTGCTGTTTTTGATTGATGTTTTTGAATTTCTATCAAATTTCATAAATTATATATTTCCCCTTAAAAGTTTGCTTTTATCTAAAGCATAATGGCAGCTCTGCTTATTTTAATAAGATAGTGCACAAATATATTGAGATTAATTACTTGTATAATGTTCAAAAAATCCGATTATTTTGTTTCATTACTCTCCAAAAGCTTATACACTTCCGGATCTTGAGGTATGGCTGCTTGTTCCAAAAATTTAAGGAAACTGTTTATTGCTTTTTTGCAGCTTTCAATGTCCTTAGGTTTTGGAATTTCCGAACTGCCTTGAAAGTAGTTTTCTATATCACTAGGTGTTGGACTTAGTGTTTTAATTTTTATTAAAAACACTATGAAACTGAGTATTTGCGTTTTGTATATGGTGTTTGTATTAATGTCATCTTTTAAAGTATTTGACCACTCATTAAAAGAATTCGATAAGGTCTTCGTTACGAATTGTGTTGTTAAATTAATTACGGGCTTTTGTGTTTTGTTATCAATTACGGAGTGTTTTGCAGTTGTTGTCTCATTTGCTCCTGCATGAGGTCTAATCTTATTATAAATACGATGGTATGATACCCATTTAAAAAATTTTACTGCAACTGATTTAAAAAATCCTATATTGTAATGATCATTTGGGTCAAAAGTTTTATCGCAGTACTCTTGGATTTGGATTTGGGTTAAATTGTATATATGATGATCATCCAATAGCCTTACAAGCTTAATTACCTTATATTTATATATTTTTCTTGACTCCGTACTAAGTTTTAATCCGTGTAGCCAAAAATTAAGGGCATCTTCGAGGCTTTCATATAGGTATTGATTATTAAGGCATACACAGGTCCGTGCAGGAGCATAAGTCTGCATTTTCCATTGAGGAGGAGCGGGTTGCTTTTTCTTAGGTTTTTCATCATCAAGTATAGAATTATCTAAGTATAATTCATTGAACAAATCATCATTTGCAGGGGCAGCCTCTTGAAGTTGGGGATTATTTTGCTCAGCGGGAACCTTTTGAGGTGCATTGTCATCTAGTGAATCACTATTAAGGTCAAAGGACGGTTCTCCCCAATCTAAACTGGATTCAGGGTAATGAGATGGGAATTTAATAGTATACCTAAAATCCGGTGGTATTGGTGAAAATGTACCATCATCCGGATGTACTACCGAGGCGCGTAAACGTAGTTGATCGTATCTTGAGGGAATTCCAAAATTATTTTTGGGAATTGGAGTACTCAAAGGAACCGTATTGGTTGGGATATTAGACATGGTTGAGTTACTATTTTTTCTATGTGATTTTGAGTTTCCCTTTGAATTTCTATCAAAATGCATAACTTAGTTTCTCCTTAAAAATTAAGCTTTATTGTTAAATCGATATATGTAATGACAATGCAAAAAAATGCCCCTTAAATATTAATTTAACAATGAGGTTAAATTTAGATAATTAAGGATATATAAACGATTAAATTGCCTTTATTTAAAACAGTATACCATAATATTCATATTTATTGCAATAAAGCAAACACATTTGGTGTATGCATGGGTTTGAATTGTAATTTCATGGGGGTATGTGACATTTAGATATATTTAAGTTAAAATAAAATGTATGCCAATTTTACACATACGACATAATAATATACTTTTAATATAGAAAAATTTAAATCGTCAAGGGGATAAGTTATGGATTTAAAATTAACACATTGGTCTAAGGATCAATATGAAAATTTTGTAAATACGCTTAGGCAAAATGGGGACAATAAATTTATTCAATTTAATAAAAATTTAATATCTACTAAATACGAATTTATTGGTATCAAAACCAGCATACTAAGAAATTATGCAAAGGATATCGTCAAAGGAAATCCATATGAATTTTTAGCGATTTACAAAAAGGATTATTATGAGGAAGTATTACTAAGAGGTTTAGTGATTGGGTACTTAAAGACGGATTTTGAAAATCTTATTCCTCTTATAGAATCATATATTGATGATATTGATAATTGGGCATTATGTGATTTGTTTTGCGGCAGCTTAAAAATTGCAAAGAAGCAAAAAGAAGAGTTTTGGTGCTATATAAAAAATTGCGTAAAATTACCCAACCCTTATAAGGTTAGGTTTTCTATTGTTATGATGCTTGATTACTATTTAGAGTCTGATTATATAGATGATGTTTTTGATATGATAGATAATATTTTTTTAGATGATTATTACGTTAAGATGGCTAAAGCTTGGCTTGTGTCAATATCATATATAAAACTTAGTGATAGGACGCTTGACTATTTAAAGAATTCTTGTCTTGACGACTGGACATATAATAAGGCACTGCAAAAGACTATTGAATCTAAACGTGTAGGGATTGAGGAAAAAGATATGTTAAGAAAGTTAAAGAGATAATGTGAATTTATTTATCCCTTTCAAAGAGGGTGCTGATAGGTACATTTAAAACTTCGGCTAATGCCAAGGTTTCAATATCAGTAGCTTTTCTTACTTGACCTTCTAATTTTGAAAGGGCGGATGCGTTCATATCAATACCCTTAACTTGAAGTTGAGCTAAAAGCTCTTTTTGCTTTATTTCTTTTTCTTTTCTTATCTTTTGGACATTAGCTCCTATTAAATTGCTGTTACCTAACCTTTTTTTGCGTAATCTCATGGATTAACACCCCTATAAAAATGCATTTATAATTCTTTATAAGAATAATGAGTGGGAATTTATGTATTATACTAATAGTTTGTAATATATAAATAAGAGCAACTATAAGGTAATAGACCTACCAAATTACCCTTGATATTATGCTAAGACTGTTTGGTTAATTTAACGCTTACAAAAACGATTTACGTTGATGGATAATAGATACGAAAAAGCACTATAATCATTATAAATATGATAACGAGTTTTGTAAAGTGTATAAAAGGGTCGTTTTATGTTTTATATTACTTAAATTTATTGGTAATTAATTCTATAAGTAGAATGATATATGTATCAATAAAGTCCATGGATACTTAAAATATAAGATTAAGGAAGTGTATAGATTTGAGCGAACATACTTATAATGTTAAACGTAATCTTTCGATGCTTACAGACTTTTATGAACTAACGATGGCAAATGGATATTTTGAAAATGGATTTAAGGACCAAGTGGCGTATTTCGATATGTTCTTTAGGAAGGTGCCGGATAATGGCGGATTTGCTATTATGGCGGGTCTTCAGCAGCTCATAGAGTATTTGGAGAATTTATCCTTTTCGGATGAGGATATTGAGTTCTTGCGTTCAAAAAATATTTTTAGCAATGATTTTTTGGAATACCTTAAAAATTTTAGGTTTTCGTGTGATGTTTGGGCCGTCCCTGAGGGTACACCTATATTCCCTAAAGAGCCTATAATAACGGTCAAGGGACCCGTCATAGAGGCGCAGTTTATAGAGACAATGGTTCTATTGTGCATAAACCATCAAAGCTTAATTGCAACTAAAGCCAATAGGATTGTAAGAGCCGCAAAAGGTAAGGATGTTATTGAATTTGGTTCAAGAAGAGCGCAGGGATTCGATGCAGCTATCTATGGAGCAAGAGCTGCATATATAGGCGGCTGTAGCGGGACTGCGTGCACAGCTTCGGATTTATATTTTAATGTCCCTGCAGGTGGGACTATGGCTCACAGCTGGGTTCAACTTTTTGACAGTGAATTGGATGCGTTTAGGGCTTATGCAAGATTGTATCCTGATGAATGTGTCTTGCTTGTAGATACTTACAGCACATTAAAGTCAGGCGTACCTAATGCCATTAAGATATTTAATGAGGAAATTCTCCCAAGAGGGTTTAGACCAAAGGCTATTAGAATAGACAGCGGTGATATTACCTACCTCTCCAATGAGGCAAGAAAGATGCTCGATGAAAATGGATTTGAGGATTGTAAAATTTTCGTATCCAACTCTCTTAATGAGAACATAATAAAGGATATGATTGACCAAGATGCTAAGGTTGATGTTTTTGGTGTTGGTGAACAATTAATAACTGCAGCATCGAATCCCGTTTTTGGCGGTGTCTATAAATTGGCTGCAATTGAAAGAGACGGCGAGGTTATTCCTAAAATAAAGATTAGTGAAAACGCATCAAAGATAACTACACCCGGAGTAAAGGAAATTTGGCGATTGTTTAATAACGATACCAAAAAGGCAGTAGCCGACGTTATCACGCTTTACGATGAGGTTATTAATGACAGCGAACATTATGAGATATTTGACCCTGAACATACATGGAAGAAAAAGACCATAACGAATTTCACTGCGAAGAAATTAAGGGTGAAGATTTTTGAAAACGGTCAAAAATGTTATGAATCTCCCTCTATAAACGAGATTAAAAGTTATTGTAAGGATCAATTGGATATGCTATGGCCGGAAATAAAGAGACTTCAATATCCATATAAATACTATGTAGATTTGTCCATGGATGTATGGAAACAAAAAAGGCAATTAATTATAAAGAATATGATGAGCTAACTGGAGGTTTAGAATGTCTGCGAAGATTTTGTTAAGTGCAGATAGTACTTGTGACTTAGGCAACGAATTAAAAGAAAAATATAATGTAAACTATTATCCGTTTTATGTGATTTTAGACGGTCAGCAATATTATGATGGGGTAGATATATCAACAGAAGAAGTATATAAGATATATCATGAAAAAGGAATACTCCCAAAGACAGCAGCAAGTGGAGTAGGAGATTATATAAATCACTTTAAGGACTGGATTGATGATGGATATGAGATAGTTCATATTAATATAGGTTCAGGAATATCTTCATCTTATCAAAATTGTTGCGTAGCTGCTAAGGAATTAGGAGGAAAGGTTTATCCTATTGACTCAAGGAACCTTTCATCAGGCACGGGTTTGTTGGTGCTTGAGGCTGCCAAGAGAATAGAAAAAGGGCTAAGTGCAAAAGAGGTACAAGAAGAGGTAAGTGCTCTTACAAGCAGGGTGGAATCAAGCTTTGTTATTGATACACTTAAATTTTTGCATGCAGGTGGAAGATGTTCAACTGTCGCAGCACTAGGGGCCAATCTTCTAAAACTCAAACCATGCATTGAGGTAAGCAACAAAGACGGAAGTATGGAAGTAGGCAAAAAGTATAGGGGAGACCTTGATAAGGCACTTGTTCAATATGTAAACGACAGGCTTAAGGGTAGAAATGATATTGACAACTCGAATATATTTATTACTCATTCAGGAATATCAAAAGAGAGAATAGAATTAGTAAAGGAAGAAGTAAAGAAGCTCTATAATTTTGAGAATATCCATGTTGTCAAGGCAAGCTGCACTATTTCGGCCCATTGCGGACCTAACACATTGGGAATATTATTTTTAAAGAAATAGAAGTAATACCGGCAGGCGTATGTTTATTAGCCTGCCGGCTATTATTTTATTAAGCAAATATGACTTAAATGGGGGCATTATCCGTTATTGACTTTGTAGCTTTATTAGTATATAATTAGTAAATAATGTGTAAATTTTGTATTTAGAGGAGCAAGTTTAATGCCAAGCAAAAGGAATAACAACAATAGAGCGCAGAACTATGGGGATTCTTATAGTTATTACGATAAAAATGGCAAATTTGAAGATATCTACTCGGGACGTAACTCAAACAAGGCTAAGAGGAGAAATCAAAGAAGAAATATAAGAAATGCATTTATAATTGTATTTTGTGTAATTTTTGCAATAAGCGGCGGGCTTTTGGTATATGGATATAATTCTCTTTCTTCTATCAATTACAGCCCTATCGGCGATGAAGACGACATAAATGAGCTTAACAGTGCGCCGCAGGATATCACACTTGATTATACGGGCAAAAAACTCCTTAATGACCCTATGGTATTAAATGTTATGTTATTTGGTTCGGACAGCTACTCGGCAGGGGATGGAGGAAGGTCCGACTCTATGCTCATGATATCAATCGACAATCGCCGCAAAAAATTGAAAGCTACATCATTCTTGAGGGATATGTGGGTAAAGATACCGGGCTATGGGGAAGAGAGAATTAATACAGCCTATACATGCGGGGGACCAAAACTTGCAGTACAAACTGTAGAAGCTAATTTTGGAATAAATATCGATAGATATGTCGTTATAGATTTCCCCGGCTTTGAATCTATAATTAATCGCCTAGGCGGCATAGATATGGAACTTACTGAGGAAGAATGCGAGTATCTAAACGAACACTGCTCGGATCTTACTGATGAATCACCTGAATATATGGGTTCTAATTATCAAAATCCCGAAAAATTGTATGGTGCAGGAATACATCATTTAAATGGTCTTCAGGCATTAAATCATGCAAGAAATAGGGACAGTGCAATGTCAGATTTCGACAGAACCTCAAGGCAGCGAGATGTTATAACTGCTGTTGTTCAAAAGATGAAAACTGCAAGTGTGCCGCAGATTATACAAATTATTTCAGATGTTGGGCCTATGATTACTACCAATTTAAAGAAAAATGAAGTCGCAACTTTAGCCACTAACGCCGTGACATATATGAATTATCCTATGGAGGAATATAGTGTTCCCGGTATGGAAAATTTTACTAACTTAAATATAAACGGTGCGGCTGTCTTAGGTGTTGTAGATATGGATCAAGCAAAGTATGACCTTGCAAAGTTTATTTTTGAGAACTCTATCGTCTCTAAAAATACAAGTTCATCCAAAAATTCTATTCAATAAATTACTGCCCTGCTTTTATAAGGTGAAATATCTTAGATAAGCGGGGAGTTTTTGTGTTGAGGGTATGCAAAAACAAAGTACATATTAAGTGCTCGATTTTTGTAAACTTGAAATATTGGTATTGTTGCAGTATAATACCAAAGGTAAACTTAAAATATTACTAAATTGAGAGATGTGAAAAATGAATTTATATAAACGATTAAAAGAGGGTAGAAAATTTCTTCTCTTTTGCTGTGATTTTATAATATGGAATATATCGTACTATTTTGCTTTTGCGGTCAATAGAGATAGCTTTTTGCTTTTAGGTCTTGAATTGCATTTTCTAAGTACACTTGTCGTATTTAATATAGTGTTTACAGCGACATTTTTAATCTTTAAGATGTATGATAAAATTTGGAGATACGCAGATATAGAGGACTTCTTCTATGCAGGTCTTGCCGCTGTTGTCGCTAACTTAGGCTTTTTTATCATAAGCGGAGCTTTGTCGCTTATCCCGCAATTTAAATATATGAACCTTGGCATAAGGACATATGTAATAGTCACTCTTATGACGACATCACTTATGTTTCTTTTTAGACTTGCCTATAGGCTTAACAAGATCCTTGAAAAAAGAGATGTCGATGATACAAATAAAAAGAGAATGCTTATAGTAGGCTCCGGCGAAGCTACAGTATCGGTTTTGAAGGAATTTTCAAAACATATGGATAACGAATACTTACCTATTTGCATCGTGGATGATGATAGAGAAAAAATAGGAAGAAGGCTTATGGGCGTAAAGGTTGAAGGTTCTACCTATCAAATACCTGAAATCTGTCAAAGGGATAACATAGATGTTATATTGTTCTCAATTATAACTCTAAGTATGGAAGATAAAAAGCGTATTTTAGATATTTGCGCCAAGACAAACCTTGAAGTTAAAATCATACCTAACCTTTATGAAGTGGTGACGGGAAAAACTTCAATGACTTCAAGCATGAGGACTGTCGAAGTAGAGGACTTGCTAGGGCGAGAGACAATTATATTAGATATTGAAAAACACGGAAGATACATAAAAGATAAGACTGTCTTGGTAACAGGCGGAGGCGGGTCTATTGGGTCCGAGCTTTGCAGGCAAATAGCTGCCATCAAACCCAAAAAGCTAATAATATTAGACATATATGAAAATAACGCTTATGATATCCAACAGGAGTTAAAAAGGGTTTATGGCAATAAGCTTAATATGGCTGTCGAAATAGCGTCTATTAGAGACAGCGTAAAGCTCGAGCAGTTGTTTTCTAGGGAAAACATTGATATCGTTTTTCATGCTGCAGCACATAAACACGTGCCTTTGATGGAAACTAACCCCGAAGAAGCAGTTAAAAATAATGTAATAGGAACATTGAACGTCGTCAAAATGGCGGACAAGTATAACGTCAAGAGGTTTGTGCAAATTTCTACGGATAAGGCTGTTAACCCTACTAATATTATGGGAGCTACAAAGCGTATCTGCGAGATGATAGTACAGACCATGAACGAAGTCAGCAAAACTGAGTTTGTGGCTGTGCGCTTTGGTAATGTTTTGGGCTCTAACGGTTCAGTTATACCTCTTTTTAAAGAACAAATTAAAAACGGCGGTCCGGTTACGGTAACTCACCCTGATATTATAAGATTTTTTATGACAATACCGGAGGCGGTATCTCTTGTGCTTACAGCAGGAAGTATCGCAAAAGGCGGGGAAATCTTTGTCTTAGACATGGGTGAACCTGTAAAAATCAAGGAGTTGGCTGAAAATCTTATACGTCTTTCGGGTTATATTCCGGGTAAAGACATACAAATTGAGTATACCGGCTTAAGACCTGGAGAAAAACTTTACGAGGAAATACTTTTAGATGAAGAAGGCATACAAAAGACCGATAATGAAAAGATTTTTATAGGGGAACCTATAAAAACTGACCGTAAAAAATTGGCTTCGACATTGGAAAAGTTGAGAAAAGCAGCTCGTGATAACAATAAGCCGGAGATAGAAAACCTTATAAAGGACATCGTGCCTACGTTTAAGCATGCATTAAATAAATAATTTATATAAAAGTATAAATATTTTGATTTTAGGAAGTGGATTGAATTTTTATTATAAAATTCAATCCTATATTTTAATAAGGGCACATAAATAGCTTGATATTTTCAATTAAATACATTAAACTATATTTGTAATTTTAATATATGGACCCCGCATATATTTGTTAGTGAAATTGGGAGGTTGATTTTCATGAATTCAGGTCATTACAAATTTCCTTTATTGCCGTTGCCGTATGGATATAATGAGCTTGAACCTTATATTGATGAGGAAACAATGCATTATCATCACGACAAACACCTAAAGGCATATGTCGACAATCTAAATGAGATATTAAAAGGTTGTCCAAATCTACAAAGGGCGCCCCTAAAGGTGCTGATTAAGAGGGATCTTCATTTAGATCCAAAAATAGAAACGGCTATAAAAAATAATGCAGGCGGGGTATATAATCATAATTTTTACTTTTACATCATGACTCCAAAATCAACAAAGGAACCTATTGGTTCTTTAAAAAATGCCATTGAAAGAGAATTTGGATCATTTGCGGGATTTAAAGAAAAATTTATAGCTTGTGCACTTAAAAGGTTTGGTTCAGGGTATGCGTGGCTTACCTCAGATAATTGTGGCAAATTAAAGATTATTTCAACTGCGAACCAGGACACTCCTCTTACAATAGGGCTTCACCCTATTATTCTTGTTGACGTGTGGGAACACGCATATTATTTAAAGTATAAGAACAATCGCAAGGACTACCTTGAAAATTGGTTTAATGTTGTAGATTGGGAGGTAGCCGAAAATAATTACAGCGGGATTAAGCAATATCGCCATTTAGGTTAGTGCTTTTAGTTGTATAATAGCGTAGATAGATTTATAACCGGCTTTTTTGTCTAATACATAAATTATTTTTTTCATTTTACCCCTTACAATTATGATAAAATGTATATATAATTATATGGATGTCTATTTTAATAAAATTTATTTTGAGAGGATGGTTGAATAGATTGAGCACAAGCAACAATACTGTAAGTAGCAATAAATCTAACAATACTAGTGGTATTAAGAATGCTATGTCATTTGATTTTTTGCAGAAATTAGGTAAAGTATTATTAGTAGTAATAGCTGTCATGCCAGCGGCCGGTCTAATGATAAGCCTTGGTAAAGTTGTACAAATGTCAGCTTTTGATATAAGTCTTATCACTATTATAGGTACAATAATGGAAAATATAGGTTGGGGTATAATCAATAACCTAAGCCTATTGTTTGCAGTGGCTATTGGCGGTTCATGGGCAAAGGAAAGAGCAGGAGGATCCTTTGCAGCTGTCATTTCGTTTATATTGATTAATATTATAACAGGCTCTGCTTTTGGAGTAACAAATGATATGTTAATAACAGAGGGAGCTGTCACCCACAATATTTTTGGAAATGAAATGCCTGTCGAAGGATATTTTACATCAGTTTTAGGGGCGCCTGCCTTAAATATGGGTGTATTCGTAGGCATTATTGCAGGTTTTGTTGGCGGTGTAGTGTTTAACAAATACTATAACTTTAGAAAACTTCCCGATGCATTGTCATTCTTTAATGGAAAAAGATTTGTGCCGTTGGTTGTAATTTTATATTCTACTATCATAGCACTTATACTTTCTATAGTGTGGCCGTTTATACAAGGCGGAATTAACAACTTTGGTATATGGATTGCCAACTCTTCAACAAGCTCGCCGTTTATTGCTCCGTTTATATATGGTACTTTAGAACGTTTGCTTTTGCCGTTTGGTCTTCATCATATGCTTACTATACCAATGAATTACACTTCTTTTGGCGGCACATATATCATACAAACGGGTGTAAATGCAGGAAATGCTGTTTTTGGCCAAGATCCTTTGTGGCTTGCATGGATTGGAGATTTAATAAACTTCAAGGCTGCAGGCAATATGGATGCATATAATAACCTTATAACAAATATTACTCCTGCAAGATTTAAAGTAGGTCAAATGATTGGCGCTACAGGTACTTTACTTGGAATTGCTTTTGCTATGTATAGACTTACCGATCAAGACAAAAGAAAGAAGTATAAATCTATATTCTTTTCAGCAGCTTTAGCCGTATTTTTAACGGGTGTTACTGAACCTTTGGAATTTATGTTTGTATTTGCAACACCGATACTTTACGTTGTTTACGCAGTAATTCAGGGATTATCTTTTGGTATGGCTGATATTATTCATCTAAGGCTTCACTCGTTTGGAAACATCGAGCTTGCAACACGTATACCAATGGCAGTAAATGCGGGGTTGCTTGGGGATATTATAAACTTCCTAATATGTTGCGTTGCATTTTTTGCAATTGGATATTTTGCATCATACTTTATCATCAAAAAGTTTAATCTAGCTACGCCGGGACGAATGGGTAACTATATAGATGAGGAGATCGACAAGGTCGAAAGCAAAGAGCCAACTGCTGATAAAATTGATACACCTAAAGGCAATGAATTGGCCGAGAAAATTATTGCATTGCTTGGAGGAAGAGAAAACATCATTGAGGTTGACGCCTGCATGACAAGGCTAAGAGTTACGGTTAAAGATACCTCTATAGTGGCTGAAAAGCCTAAGTGGAAAGAGGTAGGAGCATTGGGACTTATCAAGAAAAACAATGGAATTCAAGCAGTATATGGACCCAAGGCTGACGTCATAAAATCAGACATTAACGATAT
>CAKSRC010000030.1 GCA_934486915.1 uncultured Eubacteriales bacterium | reverse complement strand
GAATTGTTAATAATAATAGCTGCAAATACTATAGATACCATAGATACTAATTTAATCAAAATATTGATAGATGGTCCGCTTGTATCCTTAAACGGATCTCCTACTGTATCTCCAACAACGGCAGCCTTATGGCAATCTGAGCCTTTTCCGCCGTGTTTTCCGGATTCAATGTATTTCTTAGCATTATCCCAAGCACCGCCGGCATTTGCCATCATAACAGCCAAAACAAATCCTGTTACTGTAGTTCCTGCTAGCATACCTGTAACACCATTAACTCCTAAAACAAAACCAACGATAATTGGAGCAATAATTCCTATTAAAGCAGGAACAAGCATTTCTCTTTGAGCTGATCTTGCACATAGGTCAACGCATTTTTCATAGTCAGGTTTACCTTCACCTGTCAATAAACCTTTAATTTCTTTAAATTGACGTCTAACTTCTACAACTATACTTGTAGCTGATCTTCCAACTGCATCCATAGTAAATGCTGCGAATATAAATGGTATCATACCACCTATAAATAGGCCTATAAGTACAGGAGGATTGATTACGCTTAGATTAAATACAAATGAAGGTTTAATAACCTTAACTTGGTCAATATAAGAAGCAATCAAAGCTAATGCTGTAAGAGCTGCAGAACCGATAGCAAAACCTTTTCCGGTAGCTGCTGTTGTATTTCCTAAAGAATCAAGAGCATCTGTACGATTTCTAACTTCTTCACCTAGGTTTGCCATTTCGGCAATACCGCCGGCATTATCAGCTACAGGGCCATATGCGTCTGTTGCTAAAGTAATACCTAAAGTAGATAACATTCCAACTGCAGCCAAACTAATTCCATAAAGACCTGCATTGAAATTCATAGCTCCGCCTGCTACATAGAAGCTTACTAAAATAGCAATTGCAATTATAATAACAGGGATAGCTGTTGAAAGCATTCCTAATGATAAACCGCCAATGATAATAGTTGCAGCACCTGTTTCAGATGTCTTAGCTAAATCCTTAGTTGGTTTATATGTATCTGAAGTATAGTATTCAGTAAAGTAGCCGATTAATATACCTGCTAGTAATCCTGAAATAATAGAGAAGAATAGGCCGATTTGTTGCATACCAAATACGAAGTAAATTAGTAAGAACGCACCAATTGCAACTAGAACGCTGCTAATGTAAGTTCCTCTTCTTAATGCAGATAATAGATTCCTTTGAGATGCACCCTCTTTTGTTTTAACAAAGAAAGTACCAACAATAGAAGCAAATATACCAATTGTAGCAAGAATCATAGGTACAGCCATACCCTTAAAGCCGAATCCTGCAGAAACTGCCAAAGCTAAAGCTGAAATACGAGCGCCTACATATGATTCATAAAGGTCAGCACCCATACCTGCTACGTCACCAACGTTATCACCAACGTTATCTGCGATAACAGCAGGGTTACGAGGGTCATCCTCTGGAATTGAGTTTTCTACTTTACCAACAAGATCTGCACCAACGTCTGCAGCTTTTGTAAAAATACCGCCGCCAACACGTGCAAATAATGCCATAGCAGAAGCACCCATACCAAATGTTAACATAGCAGAAGCAATACTTTGAGCTTGTTGAGCCTCAGTAAGACCTTTATAGAAGAATTTAAGAATGTAGTACCAAATTGACATGTCCAACATTCCAAGACCAACAACTGTAAATCCCATTACAGCGCCGGCAGAAAAAGCGACCTTCAAACCACTGTTTAAACTTTTCTTAGCAGCAGTTGCAGTTCTTGAGTTTGCTTGAGTAGCAACTCTCATACCGATAAAACCTGATAATGCTGAGAAAAAACCACCTGTAACAAAAGCAACAGGTACAAATGGATTAATAAGATTAAAGAAAGCTAATGCACCTAATAAAACAAACATAAAGGCAAAAAATATTCCAACACCTTTATATTGACGTTTAAGATAAGCATTAGCGCCAGCCCTGATAGATGCAGCGATACGCTTAACTTCATCTATTCCTTCATCCTCTTTTAAAACTCTGTAAGCAAGGATGCAGGCAAATAGCAGTGCTGCAATAGCACCGATTGGAGCCCATAACATAAGTTCCATGAAAATCCTCCCTTTAATAAAGAAAATAATAATATAGAAGTTAAAACTATGGAACTAAATTCCATATAACTTCAGAAATACGATTTATTATACCATATTTTAAAAATAAAAAAAAGACCTTTTTTCCATAAATTCATAAATTTTAAGTGAATAAAAATCAAAATGAATATAATTTTATAATTTTATCAAAATCACTTTAATCAGTAAACAATAACTACACAAATCATACTTAAAAATACAACACTAAAATAACAGGATTTATAACATCATATAAGAATTATAAAACAATAAACTTAACGTACAACCATACTTAATAAAAAGTTATTATAATGTCTAATTTAATGTATAAAAGTAGAACCACCCGTTTAACAGGTGGTTCTTGTATTCTTTACTAAAATGCTAAAATCCCTTAGATTCCTTTAGAGCTTGCCTTGCCTTTCGTATTTCCGTTAAATTTTCCATAATTGCCTGGTCTGCCCTCTTCATTAAATCATCAACGTATTCACTTGCAGCCTTTGTTATTTCCCTGGAATTTGATTGAGCTTTATTAAGAATTTCATTAGCTTTCGCCTTAGCTTCCTTAATAACCTTATCTTGTTCAACCATAGCCTTAGCTCTCTCTTCTGCAATTCTTATAATAGACTCCGCTTCACTTTTTGCGTCTGAAATAATATTAGTTCTATCTGAAACAACTGCTCTTGCCTGTTGAATCTCTTTTGGAAACTGTGAACGCATAGCATCAATAATTTCTTTAGCCTTATCTGCATCCATTACAGTTTTCCCACCACTCAAGGGAAGAGTCCATGATTTTTCTATTAATTCGTCTAATTCATATAGGTAATCCTCAATATTCAACTTTATTCCCCTTTATATAATCTTTTTTTTATATCATCATGTACTTCTTTTGGTACAAAACATGAAATATCTCCACCAAAATAAGCAACTTCCTTGACCATGCTGGAACTAAGGTAAGTATTTTTAGAACTTGCCGCAAGGAAAACAGTTTCTATATTATGTTCCAATTTTTTATTAGTAAGAGCCATTTGAAACTCATACTCAAAGTCGGACATAACTCTAAGACCTCTTACAATGGCCGTTGCTCCTATATCCCTTGCGTAATTGGAGAGTAACCCATTAAAAGATATTACCTCTACGTTTTTTAAGTTACATAATGATTTTTTTAAAAATTCTATTCTTTCATCTATGCTAAAACTGGACTTTTTATCGGCATTAACCATGACCGAAACAACTACATGATCAAATAAACCTGCGGCTCTTGTTATTATATCAATATGACCTACAGTCACAGGGTCAAAGCTACCCGGGCACACAGCAATTTTCATATATTAATTCACATCCTTGTTAATATAAAATGTAACCTTAATTTTTCCATATTTCGATGATTTTTTTTCAATAAAGTTCCCTATGTTTTCAGGTAAAGCTGCATCAAAGGGGCTCTCACAAATAATAATTCCTTTGTCGCTCATTATTGGTAAAATATTTTCCATAGCATCTTCAAGCAAACCTGTGTTATATGGTGGATCAAGAAAAGCAATATCGACCTTTCCCCTATAAGAATTTATAAATGTTTTTGCATTGACATTAAAGATTTCAGCTTTTTCCATAATACCAACACTTTTTAAATTCTCATTTACTATATTAATGGATTTTCGACTTTCATCTACAAATATAGCTTTACTCGCTCCACGACTTAATGCTTCTATCCCCATTTGACCCGAACCTGCAAATAGATCTAAAAACACTTTTCCCGGCAAATAAAAATGAATTGAGCTAAAAATAGCCTCTTTTATTCTGTCCGTAGTTGGCCTGACATCCATTCCATCTAAAGTTCTAAGTTTTTTCCCCCTCGCAAGACCCGAAATAACTCTCATATTACCCTACACCTTTCTTAATCTATATTATCTCATTTTTCACGTTATATTGTCAATCTTTTTCATTATCATGAAAATATGAATATATATTCTTTGCAACAGCCTGATTTATCTCAGAAACACTCGACAATTCCTCCAAGGATGCCGTGCTTATTCTTTTTATAGATTTAAAGTGTTTTAATAGTATTTTCGATCTTTTATCACCTACACCCTTTATATTACTAAGCGTAACTGACAATAATGCTTTAGACCTCTTTTTTCTATGAAAACTAATAACAAAGCGATGAACCTCGTCTTGTATATTAGTCACTAAGTCAAAGGCCAATTTATTAGACGATATCGAGATTTCTTCCCCTTTTGCAGCTATAGCTCTTGTCCTATGTTTATTATCCTTTACCATACCAAAAACAGGAATATCGTAATGCATACCATCAATAATGGGTTTTATTGATGAAACATGACCTTTTCCTCCATCTAGAAGTATTAAATCCGGAAGTCTGCCAAATCCCTCATTTTCGCCCTTGTGTAGGTTATATTCTTCAAATCTCCTTGTAATCATTTCTTTCATTGAGGAATAATCATCTTGATATTCTACTGTCTTAATAATAAATTTTCTATAAGAGGATTTAAGAGGTCGTCCATCCTTAAACACAACCATTGCTCCAACATTTTCACTTCCGGAAGTATTCGATATATCATAAGCTTCCACATATGACGGGAATTTCTTTAGGGATAAAAGTTTCTTAAGTTCCTCCAGCGCCATAGTTTCCTTTCCTATTCTTCCAACACTTTGAGCTACTCGTTCAAATGCGTTTGACTTACACATCTTAATTAATGCTGCTTTTTCTCCTCTTTTGGGGTTTATAATTTTTACATTTTTACCTGACTTTTTAGAAAGCCAATCTTCTAAAAGTTCCTTATCATCTACGTCTTCATCTATAGAGATTAGTTTTGGAATTCTATCTCTAATAGAATAATACTGCTGCAAAAATTCAATCCTCGCATTTTTTTCATCTATTATATTTGAAACCAAGAATTCCTCTCTATCACAAAGCCTGCCCGATAAAAATCTAAACACCTCAAAACAATATATATTTTCTCCTTTTGCCAAGGCTATGACATCATGTTCTTTTTCTTTGGTTTCGACTACCTTTTGTTTATCCTTGATCGATTTTATAGCTCTTATTCTATCTCTTATTTTGGCAGCTTTTTCAAACTCTAAATTTTCAGAAAGTTCATTCATTTCTTCAGTAAGTTCTTTAATAGAAAAAACATTTTCACCCTTTAAAAATGCTACTGCTTCTTTTACATATTCATTATACTCCCCCTTCTTAACCTTACCCATACAAGGAGCCATACATTTTTTTATATAATAATTAAGGCAAGGCCTTTTTTTGCCTATATCCCTTGGAAATTTTCTATTACACGTTGGCAATTTAAAAATATTTATCGCTTGATCAATAGTTTGGCTAACAACCCATGAACTGGTATATGGACCAAGATATGTAGAACCATCATCCTCAATTTGTTTGACTTCTTTAATTCTTGGAAATGCCTCATTTGTTATTTTAATATAGCAATATCCCTTGTCATCCTTTAATAAGATATTGTACTTAGGCATATATTGCTTTATCAAACTGCATTCTAAAACCAATGCTTCAAATTCGCTGTCAGTCAGTATATATTCAAAGTTATCTACGTTAGAAACCATCTTTTTAACTTTATCATTATGATTTGAAGACGAGCCAAAATATTGGCTTACTCTATTTTTTAAAGTTTTAGATTTTCCAACATAAATAACATCATTATTTTGGTTTTTCATTATATAAACCCCGGGGCTTTCCGGAAGCTTCATAGCTTTTTTTCTTAATATGCTCTTTTTATCTTCCATAAATTCCCTCCTAAATAAAGAAAAGCACCGCCCAAAGGCGGTGGCAGTTTCTATCTATTATTCTGTAAAACCTGATTCAACCAACTGAACAAGATTTTCTACTGAGTCTTGCTCATCTGCGCCATCAGCTATAATTTTTATATTAGTTCCTCCAACAATACCTAAAGAAAGTACACCAAGTAAACTTTTTGCGTTTACTCTTCTCTCTTCCTTTTCTACCCAAATTGATGATTTAAACTCATTTGCCTTTTGAATAAAAAATGTCGCTGGACGAGCATGTAAGCCAACCTGATTTTGGACTGTTACATCTTTAACGTACATTGTAAACCCTCTCCTACCTTAAAATCAATATAGACCATTATTAATAAGTAAAATAATATAGTAATCATAAAGATAGATTAATTATATCATAATATTTATAACCGTCAATATATAATATTTTTTATTTTTGACAACCTCGATAAATTATGATTAACTATTTATTGAGTATATTAATAAAATACTCAATTATTATTCTAAACATATTTTTGACTGATATTTATCGATTTAATCATTAATAATTCAAAAATTATTTTTTGTTTAAAAATAGCCGTTTTTACTTAAAAAATCTATATCATCATCTGATAATTCGGCCTTTTTTAATAGATCAGGCCTTAACTTGGCCGTTTTTAAAAGTGATTCGTTGTGATTCCATTTTTTGATATTTGCATGATGGCCAGAGATAAGTACATCGGGGACTTTTTTACCTCTCCAGTCAGCAGGTCTTGTATATTGAGGATATTCAAGAAGACCATTATAATGGCTTTCTTCTTCAAAACATTCATTGCTGGACAATACACCCGGGAGCATTCTGCTAACGGCATCTGCTAAAACGAGCGCTGGGAGTTCTCCTCCTGTAAGGACATAGTCTCCTATAGATATTTGTTCATCTACATATTTATCTATGACTCTTTGATCAACGCCCTCATAATGGCCACATAATATTGCGATATGCTCACAATCAGCCAGCTCTTTGACTTTTTGTTGAGTAAGAACTTTGCCCGCTGCGGACATATATATTAGCTTTGGCCTTGAGTTTGTCTTATTGCAAATATCTTCAAAACATAGAGCTATAGGTTCACAAAGCATCAACATACCCTTTAATCCGCCATAGGGTTCATCGTCTACTCTTTTATGCTTATCATATGCATAATTTCTTATCTGGTGACAATGTACCTCTATTATGCCCTTTTCTCTTGCTCTTCCTATAATGCTTTCACTCATAACATGATCACATATTTCAGGAAACAAAGTAAGAATATCAATTCTCATCATCAAATATCCCCTTGATAGGACGAATTAGCATTTTTTGATCTTCAATATCAATTTTTATGATAACATCATCTATAGCCGGTATAAGATAGTTTTTATTATCATCTGACGTAATCTGGTATACATCATTAGCCCCGGTTTCAAAAATATCGGAAAGCCTACCGTAATTTTCTTGAGTGTCGGCATCTACTACATCAAGTCCTATTAAGTCCTGAAGAAAATATACACCGTCTTCCATCTCAACTTCGTCACGATCAATATATAATATTTTATTTCTCATTTCTTCTGCTTTGTCAACAGTATCTATACCACTTATACTCATGACTACTATATTCTTATGAGGAAACGAGGATATAATATTATAAGTTTTTTCTCCATTTTTTGAATAAAGCTTTTTAAAACTACATAAAAACTCTTGTGTGTCACACCACGGTTTAAGCCTTAATTGGCCCTTTACCCCATGGGTACCCACAACCTTTGCTACTTCTAAATATCTTTTCATTTGTATCCTTTTGATCTTAAATTAAATCTCCACACTTATCCAATCTCTACAGCAATCCTTATGCCGTCTTTAATAGCGGCAGAACGCATTATAGAGCGTATAGCTTTAGAAATTCTTCCTTGTTTACCAATTACTCTTCCCATATCGCTTTCGGCAACACTTAAGTGATAAACAATGACGCCATCTTCGTTTGCCTCATCAACACTTACTACTACTTCATCTGGATTTTGTACTAATCCCTTTGCGATAACTTCAAGTAACTCTTTCAAAGTAAGTACCTCCGCAAATTATAAGATATTTTCTTTCTTTAGTAATGACTTTACTGTATCTGTCGGTTGAGCACCGTTTGCAATCCATTTTTTTGCTTTTTCTGCGTCTACCTTTACAAGTGATGGTTCTTCCATTGGATTATAATATCCTATTTCTTCTATGAAACGTCCATCACGAGGATACCTTGAATCTGCTACTACTATTCTATAGAAAGGAGCCTTCTTTGCACCCATTCTACGAAGTCTAATTTTTACTGCCATAAATAAATTTACCTCCATAAATTAACTCTTATATAATATATCTTCACCGACTGTATAATCGGATGAATTCATTGATTAAAACGGGAATCCGCCTGGCATTTGCCCCATTCCGGGAAACATCATACGTTTGCGTTTTTTGCCTTTTCCCTTCATTTGTTTCATCATTTTTTGCATTTGTTCATAGCTTTTTAGAAGTTTATTTACATCTTCTACTTTCATACCTGAACCTGCTGCAATTCTTCTTTTTCTTGAAACATTTATTATTTCCGGCTTTTCTCTTTCTTTTTTAGTCATAGATAAAATAATCGCGCATACTCTGTCCACTTGGCGATCATCTATATCTATATCCTGAATTTTTTTATCTAATCCCGGAATTTTGCCCAATATAGATTTAAGAGGACCCATATTTTTAATTTGCTGCATTTGTTCAAGCATATCATTAAGATCAAGCTTATTTTGCATCATTTTTTGAGCCATTTTTTCAGCTTTATCTTCATCTAATTTGTTTTGGGCATCCTCAATCAAGGTAAGTACATCGCCCATACCAAGTATTCTTGATGCCATTCTGTCGGGGTGGAAAACCTCTAAATCTCCAAGTTTTTCGCCTGTACCTGCAAATTTTATCGGTTTTTGAGTAACAGCCTTAACTGAAAGCGCTGCCCCTCCTCTTGTATCTCCATCAAGCTTTGTTAAAATTACGCCTGTAATATCAAGAAGATCATTAAATGATTTAGCAACATTTACTGCGTCCTGACCTGTCATTGAATCGACAACAAGCAAAATTTCGCTGGGATTTACAGCTTTCTTAATGTCCTTAAGCTCATCCATAAGCTCAGTATCAATGTGAAGTCTGCCGGCTGTATCTAAAATCACTATATCGTTGCCATAATCTTTAGCATGAGAAACTGCCTTTTTAGCAATTTTTACAGGATTTTCATTGCCCATTTCAAAAACGGGTACTCCCACTTTCTCGCCAACAACTTGAAGCTGATTAATAGCTGCGGGACGATAAACGTCACAAGCTACAAGAAGCGGTCTATGACCTTTATTTTTAAGCATTAATGCAAGTTTTGCAGAGTGAGTAGTTTTACCTGAACCTTGAAGACCGCAAAGCATTATAACAGCGGGCATTTTAGACGGCATATTGATTTTTGAACTTGAACCACCCATAAGTTCTGTAAGCTCTTCATTTACTATTTTAATTACCATTTGAGCCGGTGTAAGGCTTTCCATTACATCAGAGCCAACGGCACGTTCAGTTATTTTATTGGTAAAATCTTTTGCAACCTTATAGTTAACATCGGCTTCAAGCAAGGCAAGCCTTACTTCCCTCATTGCGCTTTTTACATCGCTTTCACTGAGTTTACCCTTAGAACGAAGCTTCTTAAATGCCGAAGCAAGTTTATCAGAAAGATTTTCAAATGCCATTAAATCACCCTTTTAAAGATTATTGAGATAGTTTTTTGCTATATCTTTTATTAGTTCGGCGCTTTGATTTATGTTCTCGGAAATCATCACACCACTATTATAACTTTGAATTTTCTCGGCCTCTTTTTGTATAGTAATCAAGCCCTCACTCATATCCTTAAACTTCTTGGCAAGGCCTAAACGAGATTCCATATCGTATAAAAGAGCTTCCGCTCTCTTAACAGCATCTCTAACTCCCTGCCTTGTAATACCTAAATTTTGGGATATTTCAGAAAGAGAAAGATCCTCGTTATAATAATACTCGATCGAATCCCTTTGTTTTTGGGTAAGCATATCTCCATAAAAATCAAGAAGCCGTGAAAACTCCAAATTCTTTTCCATGAAATCCCCCCAAAGCCACTGTAAAGCTAATAACTTTACAGCGATATTTATTATACAATAGTCTACTTTAATTGTCAAGAATTTTTATCAGCAATTAAAATCACACACTGTTTAATATATCGATAACATTATAAAGATAAATTATACTTGCAATAGCTCACATATTGGTGTATTATTTTTATATAGGAGGTATTTGTTATGTATGATAAAACCATGACATTTTCTATAGGAAATGACCGTGAAGGAGATATTAAACGAACCCTTTCCATTGTTTATTATGCCTTGCAAGAAAAGGGGTATAATCCAATTAATCAGCTTGTTGGCTATATATTGTCAGAAGATCCGACATATATTACCACCCACAACAATGCCCGAAATTTAATAAGCAAAATCGATCGTGATGAACTTTTGCAAACTATTTTAAAATACTATTTAAATCATTAATTTTAAGTATTTTTCGAATTTAATTAAATAAAAACAGAAGCCCGCATTAAAGCAGGCTTCTGTTTTTATTTATTTTTTTATTAATCGTCAAGATTTTTGCATATGTCTTTTAAATATTCTTTAAATTGAGTACCGATTTCTTTGTGTTTAAGAGCAACCTCAACGGCAGCCTGCATTATACCAAGCTTATTACCCATGTCATATCTCTTACCGGTAAAGTCTACAGCAACCATACCTTTGCTTCTTGCAAGAGTACACATAGCATCTGTCAACTGGATTTCTCCGCCTGCACCTGCAGGAGTATTATCTAAAATATCAAATATATCCGGCGTTAAAACACATCTTCCAAGTATAGAATACAAAGACATGATTTTATCCTTTGAAGGTTTTTCTATCATATCAGTACATTTAAAAATATTGTCTCTTAAATTCTCAACCTTCAAAGAACTATACTTAACAATAGCCTCTTCAGTTACCTTGTTGGCACCTAATACACCTAATCCAAATTCTTCATAGGCTCTTATCAACTGTGCACAAGCAGGATCTTCACCTATTATAACATCATCACCATACATAACTGCAAATGGCTCATTTCCTACAAAAGACTTAGCACATCTAACTGCGTGGCCTAATCCTTTTGTTTCCTTTTGTCGTACAAAGTATATGTTAGCAAGCTTTGATATGTCAACAACTTCCTTATACATTTCATCTTTGGATGATGCTAAAAGTCTTTCCTCAAGCTCAGGAACTCTATCAAAATGATCTTCAATAATTCCCTTTCCTCTATTGGTTATAATTAAAATATCCGTTATTCCTGATTTTACAGCCTCTTCTACTATATATTGAATTGCAGGCTTGTCTACAATAGGGAGCATCTCCTTTGGCATCGCCTTTGTCGCAGGCAAAACTCTTGTTCCTAAACCTGCTGCAGGTATAACTGCTTTTGTTACTTTCATAACTTCCTCCTAAAATATTACATTATATTAAAAATTGTGGTAACCAATTTATAATCAAATAGCAAATAAACAAACAAATTGCAAGTTGGGTATTTACTCCACCCTTTTGTTCTAATTTTTCACTATAAACAGTTTGAGAACTGGACGTATTTTTAATTTCATTTATCTTTTTAATTGTATGATTAAAATACATTCTATTTCCTCTAAAACCAACAAAAAACATTATAAACCACTTTATTGCCTCTAAAACTAGCGGTATAAAAATTAAAATCAATTCAGACGGCTGCAACGAACTCAAGTTTTGAGAAAGAATTTCAGATATTTGAGGAATACTTGCCGATGATATCTCTATATTAGTCGCATTAATCATAGACATTAATAGTGGTTGAGTATAATTATAAGTTATAAAGCTGTTAAGTATCATACACATAGCAACAATAGAGGTAAAAACAGCACCCAACTTATATTGTTTTCGATAGAGCATCCATGCTCCTGAAAATAAAAATCCGCAAAAATTAAACCTTCCAACATTTAAGTCTTTAAGTTTTTTAAAAACATTAAGATAGTATGGAGTATTAGCTCTTACAAATTTTGCAATATCTTTTGCTTTTATTCCTTTTATAGTCTCATTTTCATTCACACCACCTAGTGGATCAAACAAAATAGGAATTTGACCGCCTAGTGAAGCATATGGATTTTCTTCATTTTCAATGTCAATATTAAACGGCATTCCGCATTTATTGCAGAATATTGCATCACCCGGGTTTTTTGCACCACATCTATGGCAAACCTTATTAGGCAAATTACCAGTTCCTGAGCCTTCACCTGAGTTTTGCGATATATGAGAAGGCTCCCATGTATAATCTTCCTCATGTTTATAATCAAATACACATTTTCCCGCTTTATTATAGCACTCTTTATGATGAGGTGCACCACATTTAGGGCAAACCACTATATCATCATTTTCCCTAAACTTTTCCTTGCATACGGGACATTCTTCCCCTATATAATTATTCACTTTATCACTCCCATCAATAAGATATTATATAAGCAATTAAAAACTATTGTACACAATAATTTGAAAAACTTCAATCCCTAAATTCCAATTTTTTATCATTTAAACCTAATACATTAATATTTTTATATTTTACAAGCTAAATTAAAGCTTTATCATAAGAGCCTAAAACCGAAATTCTAAATTCGTCAACCTTAAACTTTGCTTCCCTATTCAATGCGACACCTTCAACCGGCAAAAGATACTGCGGCTATAACATTTGTGGTCCTTATTATTGTCATTCATGTATCGTCCCCATTACATCTTACCATAAATCAGCTTAATAAATCTTCTATATAACAGCCACACACCTACCCCTTATCCCTTTAAAGAAAGTTTACTCCTTGACTCACTTACTCTTATCGTATATAACTTTCTTTCTATTTACAACACCTAAATTAACCTTAAAATATAATTCATTGTCATATTATCCTTTTGAAAAATATATGCTTTTATTATACACTATTGTTCTTAACTATCAACATTAAGCTCCCACAAAATAATGTTGACTATTAATATGAAAATTTCTATACTAAATCTATATTACTAATATTAAATTGGAGGTTACGTATTATGAAACGAGTTTATAATTTTTCTGCCGGCCCATCTGTTTTACCTGAATCCGTGCTTAAAACAGCCGCCGATGAAATGCTTTCTTATCACGGCAGTGGCCAATCCGTTATGGAAATGTCACACAGATCCAAAATATATGTCAGTATCATCGAGGAAACTGAAAACTTACTTAGAAAAATAATGTCCATTCCAAAGAATTATCATGTTTTATTCTTGCAGGGTGGTGCATCATCCCAATTCGCAATGGTGCCGCTAAATCTTATGAATAAAAATAATAAGGCTGATTTTGTAATTACAGGACAATGGGCAAATAAAGCATATAAAGAAGCCTCTCGTTATGGTAAGGCTAATATCGTAGCCTCATCTAAGGATAAAACCTTTTCTTATATTCCCAAACTTGATGAAAACAACTTTTCAAAAGATGCGGATTATTTCCATATCTGCTTAAACAACACTATATACGGTACTAAATTCAATGCTATACCCAATACAAAAGAAATACCCCTTGTAGCCGATATTTCATCCTGCATCCTGTCTGAACCTATTGATGTCTCAAAATTCGGCATATTGTATGCCGGCGCCCAAAAGAACATGGGACCTGCAGGACTTACCGTTGTAATAATAAGAGATGATTTGGTTGGCAATGCTATGGAATTTACCCCAACTATGTTCAACTATCAAACCCATGTCGACAACAAGTCAATGTTTAATACACCGCCATGTTATTCAATATATATATGTAAGTTAGTATTAGAATGGATACAAAATGAAATAGGCGGCCTTGAAGAAATGCAAAAAATTAATATCAAAAAGTCCTCTCTACTTTATGATTATCTTGACTCATCTAAGCTTTTCAAAGGAACTGTGGTAAAAGAGGATAGATCTCTAATGAATATACCGTTTATAACAAGCAATGAGGATTTAGATAAAAAATTTGTGCAAGAGGCTATGGAGCATGACATTGTCAATATAAAAGGTCATAGGACAGTGGGAGGCATGAGAGCATCTATATATAATGCTATGCCGTTAGATGGAGTAAAAGCACTAATAAATTTTATGGAACAATTTGAAAAATCCAATATATAAGATAAGTAAGGAGAAAAACTATGTTTAATATTTTAACGTTAAATAAAATCTCTCAAAAAGGTCTTGATAAATTTAAAGAAGGATACAATTACTCCAATGATATTGAAAATCCTGATGCCATAATGCTAAGATCCTTTTCTTTGCATGAAATGGAATTTCCCTCAAGCTTGCTTGCTATAGGCCGATGCGGAGCGGGAGTAAACAATATTCCCGTAGAAAAATGCAGCAAAGAAGGCATTGTAGTACTTAACACTCCCGGCGCAAACGCAAATGCCGTAAAGGAACTGGTTTTAACCGGACTTTTGCTTTCATCAAGGAGGATTGTCGACGGTATAAACTGGGCTAAGTCACTACAAGACGCAGATGATGTTACAAAGGCTGTCGAAAAAGGCAAAAGTCAATTCGCAGGACCTGAAATAAAGGGTAAAAAGCTTGGAGTAATAGGATTAGGCGCTATTGGAATAGAAGTAGCAAATTGTGCTATTAATTTAGGTATGGAGGTCTACGGTTTCGACCCATACATATCTATAGATGCGGCTTGGGGACTTTCTTCCTCTGTCAAAAACACAAAAGACCTGGATACCATATTTAAAGAATGTGACTATATTACCATACACGTCCCGTTAAATGACACAACCCAAGGAATGATAAACAAAGAAACCATTGATAAGATGAAGGACTCCATACGTATTTTAAATTTCTCAAGGGGTAAAATAGTCAATACAAGGGATATTTGTAATGCTATAAATTCTAAAAAAGTAGAATGCTATGTGACTGATTTCCCGGACAATGAGATTTTAAAGACCAACGGTATTATTTCTATCCCCCATCTTGGAGCATCAACGCCTGAAGCGGAGGACAACTGCGCTGTCATGGCTTCAAATGAACTTATGGAATACCTTGAAAACGGAAATATAATAAATTCTGTCAACTTGCCAAATTTGTATATGCCAAGGGACCCTAGCAAAACAAGGCTTTGCGTAATTCACAATAATATTCCCAACATAATTGGTTCAATCTCTACAGCATTGTCTGAAGAAAAAATTAATATCGAGCATCTTCAAAGCAAATCAAAGGGCGAATATGCATATGCTATGTTTGACTTAAACTCCCCCATACCCGAAATTTTATTAAAACGCATTTCATCTATAAGCGGGGTAATACGAATTAGAGTAATTAAGTAATAGAAAAAGGAGAGCCCACAAGGAGCTCTCCTTTTTATTGCTGTTAATGTTTATGGGTTTGACTGCTGTACGTCTGGGTCTTGCAATGTTGCGGTTACTACGCCAAAGG
>CAKSRC010000029.1 GCA_934486915.1 uncultured Eubacteriales bacterium | reverse complement strand
GCAAATTTTATTGATTTTGTGGATTCCTTACTCATTTTTACACCTCTTATTTTTTAAGTATTTATCATATTTTCTTATTTCCCTTATTACCTCTTTGGATAATAACATCAATGCAATCAAGTTCGGTATAGCCATAAGACCGTTAAATGTGTCGGACAATTCCCAAACTAAATTTAGATCTATCACACAAGCAAATAATATCATGACTATATATAACGACTTGAAAATCACATTGTATCTATCACCTATAAGATACTCTAAACTTTTTTCGCCGTAAAAATACCAACTTGTTATAGTTGCAAATGCAAACAAAGTGATAGATATTGCAACAAAGACAGAGCCAAATCTTCCAAAAACACTTTCAAAGGCTAAATTACTAAGCTCGGCACCATTTCTGTTTGCCGTAGGTATGCCGGATGATAATATACATAAGGCAGTAATACTGCAGCCTATAATAGTATCAAAAAACACTTGAAATATTCCCCACATTCCTTGTATCACGGGATTTTTTTCAGAAGATGAAGCATATACTATAGGCGAACTTCCAAGGCCGGCCTCATTTGAAAATACCCCTCTTGAAATGCCGTATTTCATCGCCTTAAGGGCTGTAATCCCTGCCGCTCCACCAAATGCGGATTTAAAGGAAAATGCACTTGTAAAAATATCTCTAAAAACCGATGGCAATGTATTTGCGTTATGTATAATAACAATTAGACCTCCAATGATATAAAACCCGGCCATTATAGGAACTATTTTTTCACTGAACTTTGCAATTCTATTAATCCCACCAAAAATTATCAGTCCTGAAATAATACATAAGACTACGCCCGTATATTTGGGTTCAAATGAGAATGACTCCTTCATAGCAGCAGCTATAGAATTAGCCTGCGTCATATTTCCCATACCAAGAGTAGCAAAAATACAAAAAATCGCAAATAAAACAGCAAGCCATTTTTGTTTTAAACCGTATTCAATATAATACATAGGTCCGCCAACGACTTCACCTTTAGAATTTACCTTTCTATATTTTACCCCAAGTACATTTTCCGCAAATATAGTCATCATGCCAACAATAGCAGCAATCCACATCCAAAAAATAGAACCGGGTCCACCTAAAGCAATTGCTGTCGCCACACCTACCACATTTCCTGTGCCGATAGCGCCTGCTAAGGCTGTTGTCATCGCTTGAAAAGCAGATATCCCTTTCTCATTTTCTTTTTGTTTACTGCCGATTTTAAAAAGTGAACCTATAGTATTTTTAAAACAAAGCTTAAAATGTTTTACTTGAAAAAAGCCTGAACAAACTGTAAAAAAAAGACCGACAAACAACAAAAACAAGAGCATGTAAGGTCCCCAAACGATACCGTTGATGACATCATTTATACTCTTGATTCTTTCTAAGATATAATCCAAAAAACTCCCTCCAAAAGACAATCTTTAGTTATTCTTATGCGAGAGTTTGTTTATCCATGCTATTTCTTAACACGTTTATTTGGTCAATATTCACGTAAGCTACTTTTAATTTATCAACTTCACCTCGTTTACATACAGCCAAATTATATCCCCTTGGAGCGTTTAAATTATAGAAAGAATATCCCTTAGTAGTGTCATCCTTTTTGTCTACACTAAAGCTTTTAAATCCAAGTTTAAAACCTAAACCTTTAGCCTTCATATAGCTTTCCTTTAATACCCATAGCCTAAAAAATTCATTGGTCTTATTCTGGCTTGAAGACAAAACAGTACTTTCCGATTTAGTAAACAACCTTTTTGAAATTTTTAAATTTACGTCCCTAACTTTTTGTATATCAATCCCTATTTCATCGTTAGATATCGCACACGCAGCATAATCGCCGGAATGTGATAAACTAAATGTAATTTTTTCATTATCAAAATAAGGCATCCCATTTGGACTTATTTTATAGACAGCAGGTATCTTCATATGTGAGAAGTTTTGATTAATCCCATAATTCAGCAGTATTTCCGCAAATAAAGATAAAAGCTTATCTCTATAGCATTTGCAGTTATTAACCTTAATTTGACGATGTTTAGAAACTAAACACCCATAGTCTTTGATGTCAATATCAACTTTAGATACATCAAATAAATAGACAAATATCATCCAAGAGCTCCTCATAGTTGGTATTCATATAATTATATCAATATTTTCCACCTAATTCAAATATATACATATACAATTTTAATAAAACTTTTCCCTCAAGCTTTATAATATATGTTAACCTCATCAGCCTATATAAATAGAGTTGCACTAAGTAATGCAGCTCTATTAAAAAAATTATTTACCCGTAGATCCAAAGCCACCACTGCCCCTAGAGGTATCATTAAGAGTATCAACTTCTAAAATTTTGGGTGTAATTATAGGCATAATCACAAGTTGTGCCACTCTCTCAAACGGTTCAACCTTATAGGGAACCAAACTTGTGTTGTAAAGAGAAACGGCAATCTCACCTCGATAATCACTGTCAATAACGCCAACTGCATTTGAAAGAGTAATCCCATGTTTTATCGAAAGTCCACTCCTTGCAAATACTAATCCAACATACATAGGATCATCTATCTCGATAGCAATCCCCGTTGGAAATATATAAGACTCACCCGGGTTTATAATCATAGGTTCTTCAATACACACAAAGAGGTCATAACCCGCAGAACCATCCGTCGCTCTTTTAGGAAGAATGGCTGATGGATTTGTTTTCGTAACTTTAAGATAATCGTTCAATACAAGCTCCCCTTCTAAATTTCTTCTTCGATATCAACATCAATGCTTGCTTGCTTAGATTCATCCTCAAGCGGCACCGGCACTAATGGCACATCCTTGCCGCTGTATGAGTTCGATTGTTCATTAGATAATCTCTTTCTAAGAGACTGAATCTCTTTTTTAAGATTAATATTTTCTTCCTTCATTTTGTTGATCTCGATTTTCAAAGATGCGTTATCCTCAAGATAATCCCTTAATTGATTTCTTATATTATCGCAATCTCTTATCGACTTATGGAGATCATCGCAATATTGAAGTGCACTCAATACTGCCACCATGGTGACTGAAAAGCGAGTATTATTTTTTAATATATTATTCATTTCTTTATCGACTTCTTCTGCAATCGACAACACATATTCAGGACTGTCCTCGGATATTATTGTATAATCAGTATTGCAGATATTTACCTTGACTTTGTTTTTTTCCATTTCATATAACCCCTTTTAATTTCCTTTAAATCATACATTATTATTATAATACATTTTTCTTAGATATAAAAGACCTCGACTGTATCCAACAAAAAAGGAATTTATTTTTATTAGCTATTTTAATAAAATAAACTTTATGATATAATATTATATAAATAATAATGGGTTAGTATTGCTTTACTAAAATTACCAATTTAAAGGATGGAAATAAATGAACAGATACGAGCAAAGAGAACAAGCTTTTTTGCTTATCTTCGAAAGTACATTTAAAGATGAATCTTTAGAAGAAATTATAAAATCAGCTCAACTTGCAAGAGATTTGGAAATATCAAATTTCTCAATAAGAGCTTTTAATGGTGTTAAACAGCACAAAGATGAAATCAATAAGCTTATCGACAATAATTCAATAGGTTGGAAAAGAAATCGTTTATCGAGAGTTGTGCTCTCAGCTCTAAGGCTTTCAATATATGAAATGCTTTATGAAGAAAATATCCCTCAAAGTGTCTCTATCAACGAGGCAATTAATCTTGTCAAATTATACGGTTCCCAAAAGGATGCCTCTTTTATAAACGGAATCCTATCCGGTGTATATAAAGAAATGAATGCCAAACATGAATAGTTTTATTGGAATAGATACCAGCAATTATACCACTTCCGCCGCTCTTTACAAAAGTAACGGCGAAACCATAAGTATTAAAAAAATTCTAGATGTAAAACCCGGCCAAAAAGGACTTAGACAAAGTGATGCGGTATTTCAACATATAAAAGAACTCTCGCCAAAATTAGAAGAACTCTTTTCTAAAATAGACACACCTATTAACGCTATAGGGGTATCTAAGTCTCCAAGAGATGTTGAAGGGTCTTATATGCCCTGCTTTGAAGTCGGAATTTTAGCTTCAAGGATAATAGCTGCAGCATTAAAAGTCCCTCTATATACTTTTTCTCATCAAGCAGGCCATATAGTCTCAGCATTGTATTCTGCAGAAAGACTCGACCTTATAGAAAAAGAATTTCTAGCATTCCATGTTTCCGGAGGAACTACTGAGGCTATTATTGTAAAACCATCTAAAGATAATGTCATAAGCTGCGAAATAGTTGCTAAAACCTTAGATCTTAATGCAGGTCAGGTTGTGGACCGCGTTGGAAATATGTTGGGACTTAAATTTCCCTCCGGCCCTGAACTGGAAAAACTTTCATTAGGATATTCAAAAGACGATTTTAACATTAAAGTATCCATAAAAGGAAAGGCAGACTGTTGTCTTTCAGGAGTCGAAAATAAGTGCATGACTATGCTTAAAAATAATGAGGATCCTGCCAAAATTGCAAAGTATTCTTTGGTATATATTAAAAATACATTGGATAAAATGGTTGAAAGACTATTATGCTCCTATGGTGACATTCCTATAGTTTTTGCAGGGGGCGTCATGTCTAATACCTATATAAAAAATTGTTTTAAGGAAAAATATAATGCTATTTTTGCAAAGCCCTATTTTTCTTCCGACAATGCGGTAGGAACTGCAATTTTAGCAGCATTAAAGGTGGAAAATAAATGAAAGAAATAACAGTACTCACAGTATCTCAGCTCAATTATTACTTAAAATCTATTTTTGAAAGCGATGAAAACTTGTCAACTGTATTCTTAGTTGGTGAAATTTCAAACTTGTCCAATCATTATAAATCAGGACATATATATTTTTCCTTAAAGGATGATACATCATCATTAAGGGCCATAATGTTTTCATCATTTGCAAGAAACGTTCGATTCAATTTAGAAAACGGTATGAAGGTTTTAATAAGAGGTCACGTAGGTATATATGAAAGTACAGGTCAATACCAGGTCTATGTTGAGGATATCAAACCCGAAGGTATTGGAGAACTAAATTTAGCTTTTGAGCAATTAAAAGATAAACTCTCAAAAGAGGGCCTTTTTGATATTGAGAAGAAGAAACCTTTACCAAGAATACCTCAAAAAATAGGTATAGTAACTTCAAAATCAGGTGCTGCAATTAGAGACATAGAAAATGTTATTTCAAGAAGATTTCCACTCGCCACGCTTATAGTTTGCAATACTTTAGTCCAAGGTGAAGAAGCACCTAAGCAAATATGCGAAGCTATAAAAAGATTCAATAAATTAAAAGCATGTGATGTATTAATAGTAGGCAGGGGCGGCGGTTCAATCGAGGACCTTTGGGCATTTAATGATGAATCCGTTGCAAGGGCAGTATTCAATTCTAAAATACCAATTATTTCAGCTGTGGGACATGAAACGGACTTTACAATATGCGATTTCGTTGCAGATTTAAGGGCCCCTACCCCATCCGCAGCTGCAGAATTGGCTACGCCTGACATAAATGATCTTATATATGAAATTAATGAACTTATATCTTATCTAAAAAGAAATCTTATTATGCGTATTAACAATAATAAAATAGAACTTGATCATATCTTTAAAAATCTTATTTCGCCTAATATAAAGCTTCAAGAAAAATTGCTTGAGCTTTCTATAAAGCATAATAAAATAAAAGAACTTTTAGAAATTAAGCTTTCTCGTTTAATGGGGGAATATAAAGAATTAATATCTAAATTAAACGCGCTAAGCCCTCTCAATGTATTGTCGCGAGGCTATGCCATTGCGTATAACAGTTCTAACAACATTATAAAAAGTATTGATCAAGCAGATAAAAATATTATATTAAAGTTAAAAGACGGTAAACTATATTTAACTTTAGATAAAAAGGAAAGTGAATTTAATGAAAAAGAAATTGACATTTGAGGAATCAATGAAAAAACTCCAATCCATTGTTGAAAAACTGGAAAGTGGCAACGAATCATTAGAAGACTCTTTAAAGCTCTTTGAAGATGGTAATGCTATAGCAGTAAATTGCTATAAAACATTAAAAGAAGCCGAGCAAAAGATAATAGACATTGGTGAACTTGAAGAAAATGCAAGCAAAAAGTTGGAGGACTAAACTATGAAAATATTAATGGAAACTTATATCGATACAATAGAAAAGGCCTTGGTAAAATACTTACCAAATGACTCAAACCCTGCCCAATCTAACTTATCTAAGGCAATGGAGTATAGCCTTTTGGCAGGAGGAAAAAGAATACGACCAATCCTTCTTATAGAGTTTTATAAAATATGCGGGGGTAAAAATATAGAAGATATTATGCCCTTTGCTTGCGCTATAGAAATGATTCATACATATTCTTTAATTCACGATGACCTACCTTGTATGGACAACGATTATATGCGCCGTGGCAAGCCCTCTAACCATATTGCCTTTGGTGAAGATGTTGCCTTACTTGCTGGCGATGCCCTCCTAAACCTAGCATTTGAAACAATGCTTTCAAATGCAAATACAAAGTCTATCCCAACTGAAAATGTAATAAGAGCTGCGGGTATACTAGCTAAAAACTCAGGCTTTTACGGCATGATTGGAGGTCAAGCCCTTGATCTTTATAATGAATCCAAGAAAGTAGACATTGATGCATTAAAAGATACGGATAATAAAAAAACAGGTGCACTTATGAAAGCTGCCTGCTCAATGGGCTGCGTTTTAGCTTCCGCCGACGAGAAAAAAATCAATGCTGCTGAAAAATATGCTGAATGTTTAGGTCTTGCCTTTCAAATAGTAGATGACATACTAGATATAACTGCAGATCAAAAAGAACTTGGTAAACCTATAAAAAGCGATGTTGCAAATGAAAAATCTACATATGTCTCAATTTTAGGTCTAAAAAGGTCCGAAGAAATTGTTAATGAACTAACACAAAAGTCAATAGCTGCTCTAAACGAGTTTGATGATGACCCAGTATTTTTAAGAAACATTGCTATTCAATTATCAAAAAGAAGAAAATAGCAACTGATTAGATTTTAGAGAGGAGTTGCTAAATATGGATGAATACAAATTTCTTACAAAGATAAAATCTCCCGCTGACTTAGAAAATTTATCTAATTCCGATTTAGAGTGTCTATGCAAAGAAATTCGATCAAAACTTATATATATAGTATCAAAAAACGGAGGTCACCTAGCCTCAAATTTAGGCGCAGTCGAGCTTACCGTGGCACTTGACAAGGTCTTTAATTCTACAAACGACAGCATAGTTTGGGATGTTGGACATCAGTGCTATACTCATAAAATATTAACAGGTCGTTTGGACCAAATGCACACCATAAGAAAAGAAGGAGGTCTTTCCGGATTTCCAAAGAGGAATGAAAGCAAATATGACTCTTTTAATTCGGGACACAGCAGTACCTCTATATCTGCAGCTTTTGGTATTGCAAAGGCTAACGACATATCCGGGAAATCCGGAAATGTTGTCGCCGTTATAGGTGACGGTGCCCTTACGGGAGGACTTGCATATGAAGGTCTAAACAACGCAGGAAGGTTTAAAAAGAACTTTATCGTTGTCCTGAATGATAATAAAATGTCCATATCAAGAAACGTTGGCGCAATAGCAAGGTACTTGGCTGAAATGAGAACCATGCCTTCTTACCTAAGAATTAAAAAAAGGGTTGAATATGTATTAACGCATACGCCATTAATAGGTCGGCCCATAAGACGTTTATTCCTAAAATCAAAGTCTGCACTAAGAAACTTAATGTATCATAGTACATTGTTTGAGGATATGGGATTTTTATATTACGGGCCTTTTGATGGGCATGATATAGGTAAACTTACAAGGGTTTTTGAGTATGCTAAAAAAATGACCAAGCCCGTCCTAATACACGTTATAACCAAAAAAGGAAAAGGATATCAGTTTGCAGAAGAAAATCCCAAAATTTATCATGGTACATCACCCTTTGATATTAGTAAAGGCGCCCAAGTCCTAAACAAGACAAACTTTTCTACAGTTTTTGGCGACCAACTCTGCGAATTTGCCCAAAAGGATGAAAAGATATGTGCTATAACTGCCGCAATGAAAATGGGTACAGGCCTTTTAGACTTTGCAAAAGATTTTAATGAAAGATTCTTTGACGTAGGCATTGCAGAAGAACACGCTATAACATTTGCAGCCGGTTTGGCATCAGGCGGTATGAAACCCGTATTTGCAGTTTACTCAAGCTTTTTACAAAGAGGCTATGACCAAATTATCCACGATGCTGCTTTGCAAAAGTTGAATGTAGTTTTAGCTATAGACAGGGCAGGAATTGTTGGAGAGGACGGCGAAACTCATCAAGGAGTATTTGATGCTTCGTTTCTAAATTCTATACCTAATGTCACTATCTTTGCTCCTTCTTATTATAAGGAAATGAGTATAATGCTTTGCGATTGCCTTTATCATTGTGATGGTGTCGCTGCAATTCGATATCCTAGGGGCGGCGAATTATATAAACCCGTAGATTTTAAAGAATCTAAAGGCTATTTTGATGTCTATGGACAAGCTAATGCTAAAATTATGATTGTAACCTACGGTCGATTATTTTCTTATGCTTGCATAGCAAAAGAAAAGCTTAAAGAAATGGACATAGATGTATGTATAATAAAACTAAATAGAATTAAACCTATAGAGCAAAAGGTCTATGATATAGCTAAACAAGCCCAAAAGATCTTTTTCTTTGAAGAGGGAATAAAAAGCGGCGGAATTGGTGAACATTTTGGACAGGTATTGAGAGAAAACAATATAAAATCTGAATTCTATCTAAATGCTATTGATGATACTTTCGTGAGCCAAGCTTCCGTTTCAAGCGCACTTCACTATCTAGGACTCGATGATAGTGGAATGATTAATAAAATTTTAATGGAGTGTAATTATGGCCCAAAAGAAGAGGCTTGACTGCATAGTAGTTGAAAAGGGCCTTGCAGAAAGCCGTGAAAAAGCAAAAGCCCTAATAATGGAAGGTAAAATATACGTAAATAATCAAAAATCGGATAAAGCAGGAACCTTCTATAAAGATGATGTTAAAGTTGAATTAAGAGGAAAGACCATGCCATATGTAAGCCGTGGCGGATATAAGCTTGCTAAGGCTATTAAGATTTTTCCTATAGATTTAAAGGATAAAATTTGTATGGACATAGGTGCCTCTACCGGCGGATTTACAGACTGTATGCTCCAAAACGGAGCCAAAAAAGTCTACTCTATAGACGTAGGCTATGGTCAACTCGCTTGGAAATTAAGGACAGACCCCAAAGTCGTCAACCTTGAACGAACAAATATAAGGTATATAACTGATGAGCAAATAAAAGATCCAATAGACTTTTTTAGTGTCGATGTTTCATTTATATCCCTATGTTTGGTTCTTCCTGCCGCATATAAATTCATGAAGGACAATGCCCAAGCTGTATGCCTTATAAAACCGCAATTTGAAGCAGGAAAAGAAAATGTAGGAAAAAAAGGTGTTGTTAGGGATCCTAAGGTTCATGAAGATGTGATAAATAAAATAATAAATTTCTCATATGAAAATGGATTTAATATTTTAGGTCTTGATTTTTCACCAATAAAAGGCCCAGAGGGTAATATTGAATACTTATTATATATAGAAAAATCAAATAATAAAAAACATAAAGATGATATAGATGTTAAAAAGCTGGTTAAAGATTCACATATAATATTAAACGGTGGTGAAATAGGTGAACATAGCTCTAATTCCTAATCTTCAAAAAAAAGGCTCTATAGACTGTGCATCTAATGTTATTAATGAATTGATATCCTTAGGCGCTAAAGTACTATTAGAAATTAAATTTAAAAAGTACTTTCCCAACTTTAGCGGCATAGCATTTCATAGAGACATTGACTCTGTATTAAGAAATTGCGATTTGGTCATAACTATAGGCGGAGACGGTACTATTATCCATACGTCTAAAAGAGCCTGCCTTTATCAAAAACCGGTCTTAGGAATAAATCTTGGTAGAATAGGATTTGTAGCAGGACTTGAACCCAATGAACTTAAAAACCTCAAAAAAATAACTTCCAACGATTTTACTATTGAAAATAGAATGATGCTTGATATATATATAAACGATAAGATAAACGATAAGAAATTCTTTGCCTTAAATGACGCTGTTTTTTCCGCCGGCAAAATATCTGGACTTGTAGATCTAAATGTAGCCTTCAATGATAACAAGATAAATCAATATAGATCAGACGGAATTATAATAGCAACCCCCACCGGCTCAACTGCCTATTCCCTTTCAGCCGGTGGACCCGTCGTTGAACCAAATATGAAATGTATCTTGCTAACCCCTATCTGCTCTCATTCTCTTTTTTCAAGGTCAATAGTATTTGGCGAGGATTCCAAGCTATCCATTTGCTCTGCCAAAGAGAATAATCGTCAATTATATTTAACTATAGACGGTGAAAAATCAATTAAGTTGTCTTATAACGATATAGTTGAAATAACAGTATCTAAAACACAAGTAGGTCTTATAAATCTTTCTGAACATAACTTTTATGGTGTTTTAAACCAAAAGTTATCAGAAAGGAGAATTTAGTAGTGAAAAATAAGCGACACAAAATGATTTTAGAACTAATCCAAAATAACGACATCGACACTCAAGAAGACCTTTTAAAACTACTAAAAGAAAATCAATATCATATAACCCAAGCAACCGTTTCAAGAGATATTAAGGAATTAAAACTTATTAAAGTACCAACTGAAAACGGGAAATATAAATATAAATACAACAAACCTACCATTCCTCAAGACTCCCCTAACTTCTTATCGATTTTTTCCTCTTCGATAACCAAGATTGATATTGCACAAAATATTGTTGTTATAAAGACTATAAGTGGTATGGCTCAAGCAATCTGCGCAAACATAGATTCTCTCCACTTTGACCATTTAGTCGGCACTATCGCAGGGGACGATACAATATTTATTGCAATGCAAGACAATAAAAGTGCTAAAAACATAGTAGATATATTTCAAGACTTAATCTTTGGAAGGTGATTTCATGCTCACAAACCTATACATTGAAAATATAGCAGTAATAGAAAAATCAAATATCAACTTCAAATCCGGCCTTAACGTTATGACGGGTGAAACGGGCGCAGGAAAATCTATAGTTATTGGAGCTATTAATTCAATTTTAGGTAAACGTATATCTAAGGATTTAATACGAACAGGAGCTAATTCCGCATTCGTATCCGCCACATTCGATAACTTATCACCTACAGTGTTGGAAAAAATAAAAGAAGCAGGATATTCTTTGGATGAGGATCAGCTTCTAATAATAAGTAGAGAAATCAATATAAATGGAAAAAGTGCCTGCTATATAAACAGCAGGCCAACGACTGTATCCTTCTTAAAAGAGCTTGGATTAAATCTAATAAATATACATGGTCAAAATGAAAATTACGGCCTCTTGTCAACATCATCACATATCTCGTATATAGATAAACTTGGAAACCTAAATGAAACTCTTGATAAATATAAAGAAGTATACAATGAATTTACTAATGTCAATAATGAAATAAAAAAGCTATTAGTAAACGATATGGAAAGGGAACAGCGGTTGGATTTATTACGCTTTCAAGTCGAAGAAATTGAGAATGCTAATCTTCAGCCCGGCGAATTAGAGCAACTTATAGAAACAAGGAATAATTACTTAAACAGTGAAAAGATAGCCCGTGCTATTAATCAAACAAAATATCTCTTAGACGGTAAAGATGAATTCCCGGGAGTTCTAAAAAGTTTAAATGAAGCAGTTTTAGAACTAGACAGTATAAATGACTTTCTCACAAAATCCCAAGAGACAAGAAATAGGCTTCAAAATGCATTTTATGAAATTGAAGATTGCTCTATGGATCTCAACTCCTATCTTGATGACACCTTCTATGACCAAAATGAACTGGATGAAATAGAAGAAAGATTAGATCAAATCCATAAGTTAAAAAGAAAATACGGTAACACCATAGAAGAAATTTTAAACTATTTAGATAAAATAAAAAAAGAGCTTTGCAAGATAGAAAATTCCGATCAAGAGTTACACAAACTCGAAGAGAAGAAGAATTTATTAGAAAATGAAGCTGATCGATTAGCAGACCTACTCTCATCTAAAAGAAGACAAACTGCTAAGGAATTTTCAAAGAAGGTCAAGGACGGGCTTACTTACCTTGATATGCCTGGTGTATCTATATATGTAGATATAAAAGACTGTGAAAAATACTCACTTGGCAAAGATAAAGTTGAGTTTTTAATCTCTACGAACTCAGGTGAAGCACAAAAGCCTTTATCTAAAATCGCATCAGGTGGAGAACTTTCTAGGATAATGCTATCCATCAAAAACGTGCTATCATTAAACGATGATGTAGACACTATGATATTCGACGAGGTTGATACGGGTATAAGCGGAAGTGCCGCCCAAAAGGTTGGACTAAAACTAAAGGAAGTATCTAAAAACAGGCAGGTTATATGCGTCACACACCTTTCACAAATTGCAGTCTTTGGAGATAATCATCTTCTTATTAAAAAAACAGTAGAAAACCAAAGGACGTATACAAAAATTGAAACCCTAAACAATGACGGCCGTCAACATGAAATCGCTCGAATAATAGGCGGACTTAATATAACCGATGCAACCCTTAAAAATGCCAAGGAAATGCTTGAAATGGCAAAGGCATCTAGTCTAAAATAGAAAATGAAAATCGCCAATGTGCTTTAAAACACATTGACGATTTTTAATTTTAATTATAAGGATTCTAAGCATTTGTCGTATTCTTAAATGCAAAAAATCTTTGGCCAACATAATTTAACATCGTGAAAATAACCATGCCAAATAGCATTGCCGCTTGATCTATTATCTCGCTTGATAAGCTAAACTTTGAAAGGATTAATATAACTAATGGTTTCGATACACTGTATGCCAAAACGTAGCATATTGCAACATTAATAGAAAACTTCACTGCCGTCTTCAATATTGAATCCTTATTTTTAAAGGTAAAGCTTTTGTTTAAAACAAAGCTTAGTATACTTGCCAATATATAAGATATTGAGGAAGAACCCCAATATCCAAAATGCAATAAATTATAAAGTAAAAACATTAATAGCATACTAAATAATGTATTCACTACTCCCACTACGATAAACTTTAAAAGTTTTATATCAAAAAATTTATTTTTCACTTGTAATTTCTTTCCTTTAATATATTTATTTTTTAACTAAGCAAGTTATATTTTTAATATTCTAAAAATACTATTATAATACCTAATCTTTATTTAAAGAATTTAGGCTCTGGGCTTTTAGATAGGCATTAATAAATCCGTCTATATCTCCATCCATAACAGCACCTATATTACCCATTTCATAGTTGGTGCGATGATCCTTTACAAGGGTATACGGCATAAATACGTACGATCTAATTTGAGAACCCCAACCTATTTCCTTTTGGTCTCCCTTTATATCCTCTATTTTGTCAAGATGCTCCCTTTCCTTAATTTCAAGAAGCTTTGACTTTAGCATCTTCATAGCAACTTCTCTATTTTGATGCTGACTCCTCTCATTCTGGCAGGCAACAACTATTCCCGTAGGCAAATGAGTAAGACGAACAGCCGAAGAAGTTTTATTAATATGCTGTCCTCCCGCTCCACTTGACCTAAACACATCCATTTTAATATCGTCAGGAGAAATTTCAATTTCTATATTATCATCAATTTCAGGCATAACCTCTAAAGATGCAAAGGAGGTGTGCCTTCTTCCTGATGAATCGAAAGGTGAAACTCTAACCAATCTATGAACCCCGGCTTCACTCTTCATAAACCCATAGGCGTTAATTCCTTCTATCAAGACGGATACACTTTTAAGCCCTGCCTCTTCACCATCAAGATAATCTAAGGTTTTTACCTTATAATTATGTCTTTCTCCCCATCGACAATACATTCTATAAAGCATTTCCACCCAGTCTTGAGCCTCTGTCCCGCCTGCGCCGGCATGGAATGTTAAAATAGCATTATTGTTATCATATTCACCCGTTAAAAGTGTGGTAAGACGTTGATTTTCAAGATTATCTTTAACTTTTGAAAACTCACTTTGAGCCTCCGGCAAAAGGGATAAATCCTCTTCTTCGTTTGCAAGCTCTACTAAAGCAAGTGTATCCTCAAATGAGGAATATAACTTATTATAGCTCTCAACCTTGTTCTTTAATATACTTGTCTTTCTAAGAATTTTTTTTGATTCATTTACATCATCCCAAAAACCGGGTTCGGTAGCTGTTTTTTCCAGCTCCTTTACTTCCTTTTCAATAGTATCAACACCTATCGCTTCTCTTAAATCCTCTATTTGTGGTCTTAATTCTTCCAAAGAAAGCCTTAACTCATCAAATTGTAGCATGATATCATCCTTTTTATTCTATATATAATAATATTATAAAATATAATATTGTCAAAGTAAAGGAATGTGGTATTTTAAAATATAATACTTATATATAAAGTTACGGATAGATATATAGTCTATCTACATATCTATCCGTATCAATATACTGCTCTATCCATACCAATATACTTCTTATTTAATTATTTTGCTTTGTTGAGGTGTACACAGCTCAAAGCTGCTTCCCACGCAAAAACATTTCCTTCCCACTCTTCAATATTTTTAAATTCATCCGTCTTAGGCAACCGATCATCAAAGGTAAATTGCACAACTTTCAAATCTCCATTTTTGAATATAGTTTTTTGTTGCATGCCGGACATTTCTTTATGTACCATATTTATAAGTGTTACTTTTTTGTTTGGATAAAGCTTACTAAATCTTGTAACAAAGGCGGATATCTCATTTACACTTGCATTTTTTCTATTTGTTATAAGTCCTATAGAGTTTGCTCTCCTAAACGCATCCTCTTGTCTTTTTGCCCTTTCAATCATAGTTTTTCTAAAATTACTCTGCTCAATATACATGGGATTATTTCTATTAAAATGATGAATAGAATAGATATTATTCTTGGTGTCTCTTACCCACCTGAACTTCAAACCAAACTTATTTGGAATTACTTGGGCATTCTCAAAAAAGTCTTTAAAATGGGTTTCATAAAGATGGTTGACTGTTGCTAAAGAATACTGAGGAAATCCTTCATTGAGACCAGGATATCCTATATAATCAAGCGGGGCTGCAAATGGTCTCATACCATTTCTAGCTAGGTTATGGCACGCACGGCAATTTGGTCCAACTGAAAAAATACAATCAACATCAATTCTTTCAAAAGACGATGTGTCATATTTAGGTGGGGCTGCATATGCAGTCATTCCCGTTAATAAGATAATGGATAACAATAAAATAGATACAGTCTTTTTCATTTTTGATATCATAGATCATTCCCCTTTATTATTAAACATAGAGCAGTTCAGGTAAATAATAGTACAAAAGGAGATTTATGTCAACATATTCCAATCGTATATCCATACTTTTCATCAATAAACATATATTGAAAAAAATTATTTTTCAAAATATTGACTTTAACTAAAAAACATGTCATAATATGTCCAT
>CAKSRC010000028.1 GCA_934486915.1 uncultured Eubacteriales bacterium | reverse complement strand
TAGCAACAATATTATTTATATCATCAATAGCAATTTCAGCAGTAATTATATCTAAAAAGAAAGAATATAATAAATAAGTACAAGCTATTGAACTAATTTAACCAAAAGGGCCGATTTTGCTATTAAGCGAAATCAGCCTTTTTTATTATTTTAATTATATTAAATAGGTCTATTGTGACTTGTTAAATTGGGGATAAAGGTATAAAATATATATTATAAGATTATTATTAATGAGAGTGAATTTTGTTATGAAGATTATGAGTATAGATTTAGGACTTGCAAGGACAGGGATAGCTATATCTGACCTTACGGGGGCATTTGCACATCCATTTTGCGTTATAAAGGAAAGAAAAACAAATATTTTAATTGAAAAAATAATTGATATAATACTAAAGGAAAATATAGAAGAGGTTGTTATAGGTTTACCTAAAAATATGGACGGAAGCCTAGGGGAGAGCGCTCAAAGAGCAATATCCTTTTCTAAAGATTTAGGTAAACAAACAGATGTAAGTATAATTATGCAGGATGAGCGAAATACAACTGTTTTAGCACACAATTACTTAAATATAGCTGATGTTAGAGGAAAAAAACGCAAGGAAATTGTAGACAGTGTGGCGGCAACTATCATTTTGCAGGATTACTTGGATTTTAGGAGGAATAAATCGTGAAAGAAAATATTCTTAAAATTCTAAGATATACTAAACATATAAATTCAATTCAACTCCTTATAGCCATAGCCTCAGGATTTATATTGTTCTTAATTCCGGATGATGCTAATTTTATGTTGAATACTCCGCTTAGAGAGTTGTATGTTGGACTTATTGCAGTTATCTCAACAGTTATAATATTACTTGTTTTTAAAGACTATATTTTAGTAGGGGTATCCCTCATGACTTGTATGGGACTTGTTGCTATTGATTTTATAAGAGTTAATGTGGAGTTTATTATGAACAATATAAGCTTAGGAAATAAGTTTTCGCTTACAATTGGATACTATGATGGTTTTTGTGCAGGAATAACATGGTTTATTCCGTTTGCAATATGTATACTTATTAGGATATTTGCAATTGCAAAGTTTGATACAATAGAAAAAAGAAGGTCTTTTAACTATCTTTTTTATTGCAGTTTTATTTGTTTCCTAGTTTATTTTGCTATTGCATTTTTATCATTATTTGTATTTTTGAAGCCTGTGGATATTTTGGGGTCAAGAAGTTTTAATCTAATCCCATTTGTCAATATGAATTCGTATTGGCCGGGCTATGATGCATTCTACTACTGCTTTACAAATCTTTGTTTATTTATCATGCTTGGTTTTTTCTTTTCAATATATAAAAACTATTCATTAATAAAAAATATAGCAGTGTTTATACTTCTTGGTCTCTCTGTTGAGGTTTTACACTTTATTTTCAATACGGAAACCATAGGTTTTGATTTAACTATTCTTTGCGTTTTAGGTGGAATACTTGGTAATCTTTTAAAGTTAGCTATTAATAAAAGCCGTGCATTTATAATTTTAAATGAAGAGGCTGATATATTTAAGGACTGCTTTAAACTTAATTAAAATTCACGTTTTATACTTCTCACAAAAAGACTCGAAAGGCTTTCTTTTGGGTCTTTTTTTAGGTTAATTATATCATTTATTGTATTTGAGATGGGCAGTTCCACATTATATTCTTTAGCCATAGATAATAGGGCTTTAACTGTAAATACTCCCTCTGCAAGTTTATCATACGGTTGACTTTTTATAAACAATTCTCCAAATTTACGGTTATGACTGTGTTCTGAAAACAAAGTCGCTTCATAATCGCCCAAATGGGCAAGTCCATAGGCGGAAATTTCGTTGCCTCCTGCCGCTTTTATAAGTCTGGCTATCTCACGTGTTCCCCTAGACATTAATGCACCTTTTAACGATGAATATCCAAGACCATCGAGCATACCTGCTGCAATTCCTACTACGTTTTTAGCGGCGGCCCCTATTTCATTGCCTATTAGGTCAGTGCCGTAATAGAATCTTATTAATTCACTTGAAAATTCTTTTATAAGGAGTTCTTTTGTTTCTTCATTTTTTGAGTCTATTACCATACAATTGGGTATGCCTTTTACGAAGTCTTCAACGTGACCCGGTCCTACCCAAATTGCACAATTACTGCTTGAAGGTAAAAATTCGTCAACAACTTGAGTGAGTCGTTTATTAGTAGATATTTCTATACCCTTCATACATAGGACTATCGTTTTATTTTCTATATTATAAAGAGAAACTTTTTCCATTAGATTTCTTAGTGATTGGGATCCTATAGAGATTATTATAATGTTAGATGTGTTTAATGAGTATCCCAAGTCGTTTGTGAGTTTTATATTTTCACTTAGAGTAAGGTATGAATTTTTTCTATACTTTTTGAGTTCTGCAAAATTTTTTGAAGATTCCCGTCCCCATAAAATAACATCGTGTCCGATTTTATCTAAGTACCAAGCGATGAATGTTCCCCATCTTCCACAACCTAAAACTGATATTTTCATATATTATTCCACCCTAGATTTAAAATTTATTTTATTTAATTATATCATAGCTATATATTTATTAAAGCCTTAATTTGCATATATAAATTATTTTAATAATTTATATCAACGTATAATTGTAAAAAGCCACGTAGAAGTGGCTTTTTATATATTTAGAAATTATTGTAGGAGATTTATATTTGCTATATTATGTCTGAAGGCCTTGTTCGCTGGACTAGATTATTGTCTTTATTATATAGTGCGGTATTACCCTTTACAAGGTTAGATACCATAGATATACAAAACTTATCAGTAGCAAGACCCATGTGAGAGACGTTGTTGATGTAATAATTATCTTTATTATCTAAAGCATGGCCCACTAGAGCACTTTTGATACTGACTAGGTTATCACCATTGACGTATTTTTCACTAGGCCATATGCAGCTGTTTGTACGCAATAAGTTAAATTGGTCGACTGTTTCAGAATTAAAGCCCATAAGATTATATAGCTTTATGTCTTTATTTTCTAAAATAAATTTTCCGTTTTGATACAATGTGTCATGAAAGGCCTGGGCATTTTTAAGTAATTTTGATGCCGATTTTGGCCATTTTCTTTTGCTTAGTATGTACCTGTTTGTATCCTTGTAAGTTTTTATGTTTGTTGGAGGTAGGCATACATTACTGTTTGGCTTATTTAAATAACCTTGATTAAAGCAATCGAAATACTGTTTTGGTGGCAATAATTCATAGATAGAGGGGCAGTTTTCTGCAACGGATTTAATAATAGGTCTTAATATAGGTGAGGACGTAAAGCCTAGAAATCCATCGATAAATTTGCCGTAATCAATAGCGCTGTAGGCTCTTGGGGAGCCCAAAAATGGAGCACCTAGTGATATTGTTTTGTTTACTTTAGAAGCGTTTTGTGGATTGCTCAAATATGATGCACATACAAGACCACCCATGCTGTGTGATATCAAAGTAACATTTTTATAATTGTTATCATTAATGAATTTTTCAAGGTTTTTAGCTGTTTTTCCACAGCTCAATCGCCAATCGTATGAGAAGAAAACTATGTCATATTCATTTTCGTTGGTGTTTTTAATTAAGTTGTTGATAAGCTTTACGTAGAAGTTTCCTGTACCAAAATTTCTTTTATCCGGGTTTTTTCGGCAGTCTTTGATAGGATTAGTTTCCATTACTTCGACTTTAGAATTTCCGTTTTCGTCGCAGGCAACTAATGATAAATCTCTTTTTATGGACTTAATCTGAATTTCTGATAAATTTTCTAAATCAAGTTTAGCGTCTTGGTCAATAAAAGGCATAAGGCACTCAGGTACCCAAAAGCGATAGCCCTTTTTAAAGTATGTAGAATTTACTATTTGATCCTTTGAAGAAAAAAGTTCAGATCCCAAAAGACCCGGGACTACAATAATAGTGTTCTTCTGTTTTTTCGCACCTAAATCTGATGCAGCAAATACTACTGAACACGAAGAAAACAGCAAGACAAAGACAAGCATAATAGAAATTATTGATTTGGACATTCTCGACATTTTTACCACGTTCCTCTCTTTTTTCTAGATTTTTAAACAATTGTTTAATCTTATATTAGAGCAAAATTGTGGGAAAAGTCAAGGAAAATATTAATTATTTATGTATATTTATCCGGATAAGTATTAACTTAGATTTAATCTCCATATGTGGATCAAAATTCGATTAATTTAACGCTGGATGTGTCCATATTTTCAAGTTGAGAAGAAAAATTAAAGGCTGGGGTAGCTTTATCAGTATATATATCGGATAAAGGAACCAAAACGAATGGACGGTTGAGTATTTCAGGGTGGGGGAGTTTTAGATCGGACGTGTTTATATGATAATCTTCATAAAGTAAAAGATCAATGTCAATAATCCTTGAAGCATTTTTAAAAGTTCTTATTCTACCCATAGAGGCCTCTATGCCAAGTAAGGCACCAAGTAAGGTTTGGGGTAGAAGTTCAGTCTCTATTTTAATGCAGCAGTTTATGTAATTTTCCTGCTTGTCCGGCACTCCAAAAGGCTCGGTTTCATAGTAAGATGATGTTTTTAAGACATTGGTTTTTGGCAGCCTTGAGATAGCTTTTATAGCCATATCGATATTTTCTTTTTTATTGCCTAAATTAGCACCTAATTCAATGGCTGCTTCGTGCATTCATAATCACTTCTTTTTCTATGTATTTCTACACCCATATATTCAAATTCGAGGTTTATGGGTGCTTGGGGTTTTAAAAGTGTAATAGTGACCTCATTTAATTTATCGAATTTATTAAAGAGATTTATTGATATCCTATCCACTACTGTCTCCAAAAGGTCATGGGACCTTTCTTGTACTGCTTTTACTATAAGTTTGGAAGCTGTTGAGTAGCTTATAGTATCTCTTACATCATCACTCAGTGCAGCATCTTTTAATGAGGTAAAAAGCTCTGCATTAACAATAAAAAATTGACCATTTTCTTTTTCTTCTTTATTTACACCGTGGTATGCATAGATTTTTAGCCCTTTGATAATTATCTTATCCAATATTATTTTCCTTTCTGGTTTTGTGATAGTATTAAATGATATACATTCACTCCAAATTTTAATAGTACTAGGGTTTATCCATCCTAGTACTATACTAAATCGTGTATTTAATTTATCTTAGAATTGCATCGGCAACTTTTGCAGCCTGCACAGCCTCTTTTACATCGTGGACCCTTATTATATCTGCTCCTCCTGATATAGCGATGGTGTGAGCTGCTATAGTTCCAGGCATTCTTTCATTAAAAGGGGGATTTCCGCAAGGAGCGCCAATAACTCTTTTTCTTGATGCTCCTATAAGGATTGGATAGTCGTCTAATTTTAGATCTTTTAGATTTTTTAGTATGTAGAGATTTTCTTCATAAGTTTTTCCAAAACCTATGCCAGGGTCAAAACAAATTCTGTCTTTTTCTATTCCATTTTTTAATAAGGCATTTAGCCTATCTTTGAAAAACGGTATTACATTAAAGCCAGGTTCATCATGCATACAAATAATACCACATTTTGATTTACTTGCAATATCTATCATATTGCTGTTTTTAAATCCCGTGACGTCATTTAAAATGTCAATACCTACGCTTAATGAAAATTCTGCGACTTCTGGATAAAAGGTATCTATAGATATAGGTATATTTACCTCTTTTCTTATTTTAGGTAAAATGTTTTCTAATCTTTTTATTTCTTCGGCTGCACTTATTTTGGTATACCCAGGTCTTGTAGACTGGGCACCTATATCTATAATATCAGCGCCTAATTCCTCTAGGGCAATTGCCCTTTCAATTGCTTTGTTTGGTGAATTCCAAATACCGCCATCTGAAAATGAATCAGGGGTTAGGTTTAGAATTCCCATAATATAAGTTTTTTCCCCTAAGTTGAGAGAAAAGTCATTAGCTTTAAAAAAATTCATAATTATTAATCACCTAGATATGACCTATTAATTGTATCCTTTAAGTTTCCCATTACAGCCCTGGTTATTGTTTTGCTTCCTGCTGCTTTTATACCACGCATAGTCATGCATAGGTGCTCAGCTTCTATGATAACTTCAACACCTATAGGGCTTAGATTATCATATAGAAATTCTGCAATTTGATTTGTAAGACGCTCTTGAACTTGCGGCCTTTTTGCAAAACATTCTACAATCCTGGCGAATTTTGATAATCCGATTATTTTTCCGTCCTTGGGGATATATGTGATATGGGCAACTCCTATGAAAGGAAGCAGATGGTGTTCACATACGGAACGAAGGGGAATATCCCTTACGGCTATTGGTTGATTATTTGCACTTTCTTCCATAAAGATTTTTAGGTGTTTCTTAGGGTCTTCATAAAGGCCTGAAAATATTTCATAATACATATTTGAAACTCGTGTTGGCGTTTCTTTAAGGCCTTCCCTTAGAGGATCTTCACCCAAAGCTTCCAAAAGAAGTTGTGTTGCAAATTTTATTTTTTCTTGGTCAATCATATTAAAAAGGTTTCTCCTATTATAAATAAGTAAGTTCAAGCATAAATGCATCTTGCAAGCTTGATTCTAAGTATATAAGTTTTTGGCTGTCTATTTGATGATCTTTATCTAATCTTTCGTTTGCCTCATTTACATAATAAAAGACTTTATATGGAGGTTTTAAAAACATTTTTTCGATTGTTTCTTGGTAGTCTAAGTAACCTGAAATTTTAAAGGCAACACTTGAGGCGTTATTTTGAGCGAGTGAAACAATTTTATCAATCACTATATCATCAGCTCTGGAGTTAAGAGAAGATATTTCTATTGCCTCTTTTGTGAAATAATTTTCCTCCATACTTGTGCATTTAGGGAGGTTTAGGTTATATTGATCGTTAGTATTGGGAATGCGCTGGCCATATGAGTTAATATTTGGTTTCCCATAGTTAGGGTCAATAATGTGATCCTTTTGTATTAGGGCGTCAGATACATTAAAATAGTCGTAAAGTTTTACTTGATCTGTATTATCGAAAGTAGCATCAAGATGATAGTAGTTATTATTTACTTTTACAACGTTCCACATATGAGCAGTCCTATTTGTTTCACCGCTTGCAAGTTGACATTCCATGCCTAGATAACCGAGGAGGAGCTGTATTGATCTTGAGTAACCCTCGCAAACTGCGCTTCCCTCAACAAGGGCTCCATATGGGGTAAATGCCTGCCAATTATTATTGCTTTTGATGGCATCTTTATTGTATTTGCAGTTATCTACGACATAATCATATACATATTTCTCTCTTTCATATTCAGAAAGGCCGGAAGGAACATTTGAGATGATGTCGCTAACTTTAGAATTAAGTTCATTTACTGCATTGTTACATTTATTGGCAGAAAGAGAAGAAAAAAGATTTATATTAATTTTACTATCGCTAATTTCATAACCAAACGTATTTGATAACCAAAATATTTCTGGGTTATCATTTCTAAATGCATATATAACCCTTTTTATAGTATCTTCATCAAAATTAGAATTTTTGTCAATTTCTATACTTTCTATTGGATAATATCCTTCAGGTGTAGTTTTTGACTGTATAGTATAAACAACGCTGTCGATTTTATCATACAATTCTCTTTCCTGCTTATTAGATAAGGCATTGTAGCAATTTTTGATTTTAATACATGAATAAGACTTAGAAGGTTTAATGCCGGACATAGAATTATTTTTTAAATTTTCCATGTTGTTATCATTTGAATTTGAACCGTATTTTTTCCAACTTTCGAATATCATTGTATCACCACCAGTATTTTTAGGAAGCAGATGTGTACCAAAGCTGCAGCTTGTTAAACTTAATACAATAGTCAATATAGCAAATACGCATAAGGATCTTTTCATATAAACCCTCCCAAAACTATGTACTTGTATTATACCATATATAAGTCTAAATTCCAAACAAATATTTTTAATTTTTTAAACAAAAATTCGTTAATATTTTGAATGGAAAGGACTATAATATCTATTGATAAATTTGATATCTAGTGCATGCGTTTAGTTTCCTATAAGATAGTCGATTGTTACGTTATAGATTTTTGATAGCTTAATTAAGTGCTTGATACTCGGTTCAGTTTTAGCACTTTCCCAGTATGCGTAGGTAGATCTGTCGATATTTAATTTTGAAGCAATCTCTTTTTGGGTTAAGTTTTTTGATTCCCTTAACCACTTTAGTTGACGGCTTACATTTTCTTTTATGTTATTCATGAATTAACCTTCTTTTGCTTAGCGGTAAATAGTATACACCAATATATATTAAATTATAATTTAAAATAGTCTTGTTGTAAATACTATATACCATATTTAGGAGGTATTTAATGTTTAAGATAAAAGCTCCGGATGGTTCCAATAATTTATGTGGTAAAAACATAGCGTCAATTAGGAAAAGTATGAATATGTCTCAAAGGGCTTTAGCAAGAAAGCTTCAAGTATATGGTTATGATGTCGACCATCACTTTATTAGAAGGATAGAAAACGGTGAAAGATTTGTTACTGATATAGAACTTGTGATTTTATCTAATGTATTAAACACAGATCTTGGAAGTATTATAAAAGGTAATTGATTTGTATAGTAAAAAACTTGCAATTTTAAATATGCATTTTAATTGTTATATAATAAGGTGTGATTAGATTATTAAATGATGTTATAAAAGGGGAAGACCATCGCCTTACAAGCGATGGTCTTTATAAATAAATTTTATTTTTTATTTTTCATAGCAATAACTTCTTTTGCAGCATTTACTATATCTTCGGCTCTCATATTATAAGCTTCTTTTAAGTATGGCAATTTTCCTACTTGACCAAATACATCTTCTATACCTATAGCTTTTAGGGGGGCGGGATATTCTTCCATCAATACTTCACATACGGCAGATTTAAGGCCACCTATAACGTTATGATTTTCAACTGTTAATACAGCCCCTGTTTTTTTCGCCGATTCAACAATAGCTTCTCGATCTATTGGTTTTATAGTATGAATATTTACGATTTCGGCATTGATATTTTCTTGTTTTAGAATATCATTAGCCTTCATTGTTTCTTGAACCATAAGGCCGGAGCAGAAAATTGAAAGATCTGTTCCGTCTTGGATTTTTGTAGCTTTAAATAGGTCAAACTCGCTGTCTTCACTAAATATTGTGTCGATAGTTTTTCTAAACATTCTTATATATACAGTGCCGTGATATTTTACGATTTGGGGCAACAATTTTTTTAGTTGTACATTATCTACAGGTTCAAATATAACTATACCAGGTATACTTCTTATTACACCTATGTCCTCAACACTCATATGTGTACCGCCATTGAATTCCGCACTTATTCCGGGGTCTGTGCCGATGATTTTAACGTTTTGTTTTGCATATAACATAGATATAGCTATTTGATCACAAATACGCCTTGTTGCAAAAGGTGTAAATGTAGTGATAAAGGGAATAAATCCATAGCTACTCATTCCTGCGGCTACACTTGCCATGTTTTGCTCTGCAATGCCTACTTCAAAGGCTCTATCAGGGAATTTTTCTCTGAGTTTAGCAACTCCGTTTGGTTTTGAAAGGTCCGCATCTATTAAGACAATCCTTTCATCTTTATCCATTAATTTTTCTAGCTCACTTGCTAAAACTTGACGCATCTCCATTTAGATTAGTCCTCCTAATTCTTTAAGTCCTTCTTCCATAAGCTCTTTGCTTATTGGCATACTATGGTTGTTTACTCCTGCTTTTTCTGCAAAGGATATTCCCTTACCCTTTATGGTATTTAGGATAATCATAGACGGTTTATCTGCCTTTTTAGCAAGCGTAATTGCCTTATCTATTTGTTCGCAGTTGTTGCCGTCTTCTACATTTATTACATTCCAACCAAAGGCTTCCCATTTTTTATCAAGTGGTTCTATGCCGCAGATATCTTCAACTTTTCCATCGAGTTGAAGTTTATTATAATCAGTAAAGGCAATGACATTATCTAATTTTTGGTGTGCAGCAAACATAGCAGCTTCCCAAATTTGACCTTCTTGGGATTCGCCGTCTCCTATTATAGTGTAAATAGTTGCGTTGTCTTTTCGAATTTTAGAAGCCTTTGCAATGCCCATAGCACATGAAAAACCTTGGCCTAATGAGCCTGTAGTCATGTCTATACCCGGGGTTCTGTTCATATCGCAGTGGCTTGGTAGGTTTGTGCCGGATTGATTTAAAGTTAAAAGCCAGCTTTTGTCGAAGTATCCTTTATCTGCAAGTACAGCATATACTGCAGGGCCGCTGTGACCTTTTGATACTATCAATCTATCTCTGCCTTCCATGTTAGGGTTTTTAGGATCAATGTTCATATGCTTTTCATAAAGCACAACAAGAAGGTCAACTATCGAAAGGCAACCGCCTATGTGGCCGACACCTAGAGTTCCTATTGTGTTAAGAACAGATTTTCTTATTTCTATGCATTTTTTTTCTAATTCGTTCATGATTTCCTCCTCATAAATTACAAGCCTTATTTTAAGTGATCAGGGCCAAAACTCATTGGTAAAAGATCTTCAAGTGTAAACACTTTATAATCATCAATACTTTTAGCTAATATAACCTTGAGCTGCTTGGGGTCGCAAAATTCTCTTAGGTATTGTCTGCAAACGCCGCAAGGCGGGGCAAATTCACTTAAAATATCCTTTTCCTCTTCAGGTCCGCCTACTATGGCGATAGCGCTAAATTCTCTATTATCCTCCGACACAGCCTTTAATAAAGCGGTTCTTTCGGCGCAGGTAGTAACTGAATATGCAGCGCTTTCTATATTACATCCTTTATAAATCTTGGAATCCTTAGTTAGAAGGGCCGCACCAACCTTATATTTAGAATAAGGGGTATAGGCGTGTGTTCTTGCCTCTAGGGCTTCCGAGATAAGTTTTTTTTCATCTAGCATATGTTTTTATCCTCCTATAATTTATTGTTGACGCTTAACAATAAATGCCAATAATACTATTATACAATAAATACAAACCAAAACAATAGGAAATTCTTTAATAAAAGGATAAATTTAAATTTATCTTAGTTTAACGGCATATAATTATTTGATATCTACTTTATAAATATGCTTAAATAAGACGTTTTTATATTTTAAGAAATCCTTTTCTGATATAGGTTTTGGATAGCTCATGATTTGTAGAGGGCAAGTATTGCTATCTTCTCTAAGTGGCGGTTGCTCATAACAAAAGTCGGAGAGATGAAATCCCAATCGTTTATAAAACTCAATTCTTCTTTTGGCAATTTCAGTGGTTGGTGGTTCAACCTCCAAAATTATGGGTTTCTTTGCATTTTCTATATATTGTTTTAGAAATTTGCTCCCAATGCCGCTTCCTCGCGACTCTTTAGATGTTGCTAAATGTTCTATGAAATAGAAGGATTCAGTTTCCCAAAGAGTCATAAATGCAATTATATTTTCATTTTCATCTTTTTTGCATATTAGCCTATAATTATCATTTTTTAAAAGAGCCTTTTGGCCTTCATATGTCCTCATTTCATCGTATGGGAAAGATTCTTCCATTATTTCGTATACTCTATCAAATTCATTTTTCATCATAACACCTCTTCTATATTTGCGTATAAATTTATTGAGTATAAGAATGGTATACCCAAAAATTATACAAACAAAATTATAAAAATGCAAATCGAGCTAAATATTATATAAAAGCCTGCGTTTGATTGACATTTTACTTTTTGACCTCTCTTTTTATTATATGTTTTTTGTGATATAATGTAGAATGATTATTTGAAACGAAAGGGCGAAAGCTAAATGAAATTAGGAATAGTAGGGTTACCTAATGTAGGTAAAAGTACTTTATTTAATGCGATTACGAATGCAGGAGCGCAGTCTGCTAATTATCCTTTTTGTACTATTGAGCCAAATGTTGGGGTAGTTAGCGTCCCGGATAAACGATTGGATAAATTAAAAGAAATGTATGACCCTGATAAGTTTACCCCTGCAGTAATTGAATTTGTAGATATAGCGGGGCTTGTTAAAGGAGCATCAAAGGGCGAGGGACTAGGCAATAAATTTCTTTCAAATATTAGGGAAGTTGACGCTATAGTTCACGTAGTAAGATGCTTTGAAAATGATGATATTGTCCACGTAGATGGAAGAATTGACCCCAAAAGCGATATAGAAACTATTAATTTAGAGCTTGTATTGTCAGACTTGGATATGATAGAGAGACGCTTGGAAAAAACTAAAAAGCTTATTAAAGCGGATAGAAAATACGAGTCTGAATACGAATTTTTCGAGAGAGTTAAATCAAATTTGGAGCAGGGTAAACCGGCAAGAAGTGTAGAGTGTACTCCCGAAGAAAAAGAACTTTTAAGCTCGGTTTCGCTTCTTACAAATAAACCCGTAATATATGCTGCTAATATGAGTGAGGATGACTTTAAGAATGGTTTATCAAACAATAAATTCTTAGATGAAGTTAAAAATATTGCAAAGGAAGAGAATGCAGGAGTTTTACCTATTTGTGCTGAGATGGAGTCACAGATAGCTGAAATGGATGAAGAAGAAAAGGAACTTTTCCTAAATGACTTAGGGCTTTCGGAATCAGGTCTTGATAGGCTTATAAACGAGTGCTACAGCTTATTGGGACTTATATCTTATCTTACGGCGGGAAAACAAGAGGTAAGGGCATGGACTATTACTAAAGGAACAAAAGCGCCGCAAGCAGCAGGAAAGATACATACAGACTTTGAAAGAGGCTTCATAAGGGCTGAAGTTGTTTCCTTTGAAGATTTAGTGAAGTGTGGTTCAACTGCAGCAGCAAGAGAAAAAGGTCTATTAAGGTCTGAGGGAAAAGAGTATATAGTACAAGACGGCGATGTTATACTATTTAGGTTTAATGTATAGTTTATTTAATTAAGTAGTTAACTGTAATTAAGATAAGATATCCCAACCATATATGATGAGATATGGTTGGGATATCTATTATATTTAAAACATATTGTTCATTGAGTCGGTGTCGCTCATATCAAGAATCATTCTATTGATTTCGAGATTAAGTGCAGCTTCAGCTTCAAGATCTTGTTTTTCCTTAGCTTCAAATAATTCTTGCTCTTTTTGGAGTTTTTTCTCTTTTTCCTTTTGAATATCTAGGTCAAGAGCCTCAGCTTCTTTTTTTGCATCGTCTAGCTTGGATTGAAGCATTTCTACTCTATCGTTAAGCTTGCAAACTTGAGAATGAATTGTATCGTATATTGTTTGATAAGCGGAAACATTTGTATCGATTGCTATTTTTTTCTCTAGTTTTTTTGTTGCAAGTATTTTGTCGCCATCTAATAGCGCCTGTTTAGCTTCCTCTTCTGCATTCTTGGATCTTGCGATAGCTTCATCTAATTGCTTTTTTGCCGGTGGTTCATTGGTTTTAAGTTGGTCTAAAGCACGAGTTGCGATTCTTACTTGCTCCTCTAGGTCGATTACAACTTGGCTTACTACACGTTCAGGATGTTTTGCATTGTCAATTAAATCGTTTACATCGGTTTTCTCGATTTCAGATATCTTTGAAAAAAGTTTCATATTTACTTATCAATCCTTTCCTTATAACAAGTTAAACCATTTATCAATTTAATAGTAGCACCTTAATACTAAAAATTCAAGTATTTTTTTAATATATGTTATTAATGGATTGAATATGTTGAATAATGGGACAAATTTTCCTTTCATATATCGTTTCTTATAAGGTCTTCCATTGTTTGACGCTTTATTATTATGCGTGGTTTTGAATCTTTAATCATAATAACAGCCGGTTTAGGCAGTCTGTTATAATTAGAAGACATAGAGTAATTATAAGCTCCTGTGGAAAAAACAGCCATAATATCCCCAACTTCGGGGTTTTGAATAGGTGCATTTTCCTGTATTAAGTCACCACTTTCACAGCATTTGCCTGCAATAGTGACTGTCTTACTTGCTTTTTCTGAAGCCTTGTTTGCTATGATAGCCTTATATTTTGATTGATATAGAGCATATCTTGGGTTATCCGCCATAGAGCCGTCAATTGACACATATGTCCTTATATTTGGAATCTCTTTTATAGCGCCAACCTTATATAGTGTAATACCTGCTTCTCCTACTATAGATCTGCCGGGTTCTATATAAATAAACGGTGTTGGAATGTTATATTCGAGGGATTTAGATTTTATAATAGATGAAACAGCCTTTATATATTCTTCATAAGGTGTTGGACTGTCTATATCAGTGTACTTTATCCCAAAGCCTCCGCCTAAATTAAGTTCTAAGATGTTAAAGTTAAGTTTTTGGTTTATAAGATTAATAAAATTCATCATAACTTCTGCTGCAAGTTTAAATGGTTCAACATCAAAGATTTGCGAACCAATATGACAATGAAGTTCTTTAAGATTTAGATTGCTTAGGTTAATTGCCTCCTTGACGGCTGAAAAGGCTTCTTCATTTTCAATTGAAAAACCGAACTTTGAATCAATTTGGCCGGTTTTAATAAATTTATGAGTGTGAGCATCTATACCGGGCTTTATTCTTAGTGATATATCACAAGTTGTATTGTTTTCCTTAGCTACTGAATTTAAAAGCTCTAACTCATAAAGGTTATCGACAACTATTCTTCCAACCTTGTTTTTAACTGCCATTTCAAGCTCAGCTAAGGTTTTATTGTTGCCGTGAAAGTGTATTCTTTCCGGAGGAAAACCGGATTTTAAGGCCGTATAGAGTTCACCTTCAGATACTACATCAAGGCCTAGATCTTCATCACTTATGATCCTGCATATTTCTAGACAATTAAGGGCCTTGCTTGCATAAATAGGGAGGCCTTTTCCATCATAATATTTTGAAAGAGCCTTTTTATACAAACGACAGTTTTCTCTTATTTTTTCTTCATGCATAACGTAAAGGGGGGTTGAGAATTTATTTGCAAGCTCTATTGTATCACAGCCTCCAATTGTAAGGTTGCCTTTTTGATTTACATCAAAGGAATTTAAAGTCGACATTTTGTGTTTCTCCTTGTTTAAATATTGGGTATAGACAGTAATTTAATACTGATAATTATATTGAAAGAGTATATTAATCATCATAATAGTGATTATCGCTGTTTTAATTAATTATACTTATTAAGAGGATGATATTCAATACGTGATATGTTGTCAATACTCATTATAATGGCATGGAGATTTATTGTTTGTGCAAATAAATAGAAATTTTGAATGCAAGTCGGCAGATTAACGTTATAAATAAATGTCATTCTCCTATAATTCGGCAGTCAGTATCAAAGGAATCATTACCAAGCTTTACTCTATTTGGTATTGTAGCTTTTCTAATTTTTGGGCAGGATGCAAAAGCGTGGTAATAGATTTCAGTCAGGCTGTCTGGGACCTGAACATTGCTGAGTGAGAAGCAGGATCCAAATAGAGATTTAAAAAATGAGCCACAAGCACTAGGCGTTACCCACTGGAGGTTATCACAACCTTCAAAGGCACTTTCACCAATTTCCTCAAGTTTATTGGATAATATTACCTTCTTAAGGTTTTTGCAATCTTTGAAAGCATAATTACCGATATATAAAACATCATTAGGAATGGTGACTTCTGTAAGCTGTTTACAATTCATGAAGGCTGCGTCATCTATACATTTAACGGTTTTGGGGATTGAAACTTTTTTAAGCTGCGAAGAGTTACGAAAGAAGGCTTCACCAATTTCGGTCACTCCGTTAGGGACGGACTCTTTTTTGGATTGTGAGGGTTCATGATCAGATTGGGATAAAACTATTTGTGGTTTTGAATCTCCCTTAATGGCTTTTGGGTGAATTGAGGTATTGATGCCATTTATGTAAATATATTTAAGGTTAGGAAGTTCATTAAAGGCATTTTTGCGAATTTTCTTAACACTGCTTGGTATACTAATTTTATGAATGTTTGTGCAGAAGTTAAACGCATGCTCTTTAATCTCGGTAAGATCTTGCGGCAGAACAACTTCATTAAGATTTGGGAGAGCAGTAATTGCTGATTTATAAAGTCCATCTTTACCATCGGTTAATACGATTTTTGAAAGCGGTAAATTTTTTAAAAGCCAGTATCCATTATTTATGAATTTGCAGGGTATTTCTATTTCATTAAGATTTGAGCAGCCTGCAAATATGTTATCATAAAAACTGGCAAAACTGCTGAGTATCCTCATTTTACGAAGATTTGAGCAGCCAGCAAAGACCCTACGAGCAATTGTTTTAACACCAGCAGGTATATTGATTTCACTGAGGCTACTGCAGTTATGGAATGTATCATCACCTAACCAGCTAAGGCTGTCAGGCATATTGACTTCCCTTAGGTTGGTACAGTCTTCAAAGACACCGCCATTGCCTATTGTTCTAACACCATTTGGAATATCAATTTGAGTAAGACTTGAACAATTGCGAAAGG
>CAKSRC010000027.1 GCA_934486915.1 uncultured Eubacteriales bacterium | reverse complement strand
ACAATGAATTTACAAAGGAACTTATTGGTTTCGACGACAAAATTAAGTCTATCGAAGATTAATTTTAAAACCTCCCCCATCATAGTTTGGGGGAGGTTTTTTTAATAGAAAAACTTTATTATTGTGAAGCAGCACAAAGTGCATGGGCTATTACAACACATCTTTGTGGCGCGGGACCTATCATCGTAAATGGATAACAAGTAACAAGTGTCACACGTCTACCCTTTTCCTGCTGATATATCATTGGATCTTCCGGGTTTGTAATTACTATATTATCCACATTATATCTTATAGTGTGTTTGACCGTTTTAATTTCTATTTTGTCGTTAACCTTAAGTTTTGGTATTGACCTAAAAGCCGAATCCCTATGGCCATATAATACACAATTACCGTCCTCGTTTGGAAAGGCTGTATTTGGGTCTAATGCACAACCCGTCTTTAACGATTTATTACTAAGGTCACTGTTTATGGCTGTACTTTGAACCGGGTTTATTTGAAAGGTCAACACGCCCACTCCCACACCTAAATCCTGCGCACTATTAGAAATGTTATGAATACCTTGGTTTATATGACTTTGTATATCATGCTCCGACGATATCAACGCTTCCGTATTTGTCAATTGATCATCAATGTCATGATCCACTGAAAAAAGTTCAATTATACCCAATACGGTTACTACAATCGAAACTAAAAAACATAATAAAAATATGACTCTTGCCTTATTTAGACATTTCATTTAATTTTTTACTTCTTTTATAGATATAGAAGCCTGTTGTTGTCGCTGCAAGCATGGATATACCTATGAACAATGCAAGTGCATAATTTCCTGCTGTAATCGGCACTCTTGTGTTGTAAATAGTAAGGTTAAGTGTTTGACCTTCCTCTAAAGTTAATTCATGTACCTTTGAGTTTAGTAGATAGCCTGATGGAGGGTCAAGTTGTTTTACATAATATTTTCCGGGTAATAAATTACCTAGTTCACACCAGTTGTCTAGCTCAGAACTAAACTCTGCTATTAGTTCTGTACAATCTTTATCTTTATATACTCCTATTTTTGCACCTTCTAGGCGATCATTGCTTACTGCATCACGATCTTCTATTAAAATTTTTCCTCTTACTACTGATGGGTTAATAACTTGAACGGATTTCTCTTCACCAGCTAAAACTTCAATTGTTATAGGGTTTGCATCCTTATGATATGCCTCAGGAGCATATGTCTCTTGGATAGTGTATATTCCCGGCATAATGTCTTGCAACAAGATTTTACCGTTATCATCCGTTGCAATGTCTTTCTTAATTAGATTTTCTTCTTTTACTTGATCTCCTTTATATAGATCAAAAAGTGCACCTGCTATAGGGTTATTGTTTTCGTCAGTCTTCAAGACTATGATTTTACCATATGGTGTGTTTTTAAAGTCAAGTTTTGTTTCCCCGCCCGGGCCTACTGAAACTGTATATACGCCTTCATATGGGATGTAACCTTTAGGCGATTGTATTTCTCTTATGAACCAATTTCCTGCAGTTAGACCTTCGCATACTGCTGTACCGTCTTGTTGCGATTTAGCAGTATATACGATATCATTAAAATCTTTTGTGTTAGCTATTTCAAATATAGCGCCTTCAAGGCCTTGTAAAGTTATAGAGTCAACCTTATTGATTGTTACCTTATATCTTGCTTGTTCTTGATAAGAAACTTGGAGGTCACTTGAAATGTTTGTATTTCCTTGGTAAACTCCAACTAGAGTTTGAGATGCACTTCTTCCACCTTCAGGGCTGTATAGATATCCATCAGACTCAAGAACTTGAGTACCATAGGCTGTTACATTAAACTTTGCGTCTAGTGGTAGGTCTTTTACTCTTACGACTCTATTGCCGCTTTGATCCATACCTTCGTCTACAACTGTTGCATTGTAAGTTGCTTTCAAATCTCTATCAAATGTATAGTTTAGATGAATTTGAGATCCATCGACATTTTTACCTGTTGCTTGGAACTTAATTAATGCTTCAAAACGGTCGTTGTTTTTAGTCGAATCAAAAGTGATGTTAATGCCTGAAACTTCTGTCTTGGATTTCTCAGCACCATCTAAGGATATCAACCAATTATATAATTTCTTTGCATTCTTATTGCTAAATTTAATATCATTATCGTTAGCGTAATGCCATATAGCAGCTTGTGTCCCTGCTATTGCTTCTTTAACTGATAAGTCGCTGATTTTTGATCTGGTTCTAACTTCTTCTATAGAAATAAAAGGATAAGCATTTCTTACTATAGCTCTAATCTTATCTGCATTCTCTTTTGAATAATATGTTCCATCGCTTATGTTGCTTCTTGCATATTTAACTCTTTTGTCGATTTCTGTCTCCCTATCTACGCAATATGTAGAAAAATAATTTGAGTCTTTATCTTTTAACTGCATAATAGCAGTTTCATCTTCTCCTACATAAAGACCTTTTTCTGAAATTCCCGAATAAGAGAAGTCATATGAGCTTGCAAATGCGCACAACGAAGATAACGAGCTTGCAAGCATCATTACTGCAAGAAAGATAGGAACAGCTTTCTTTTTAATAAACCTAATCATACAATTCACTCACCTCATTTTAGTTATTTACCTTCTATTACTATTATTTGAAATGGGCAATTAGAACAATTAGTCGAGTAATTGTATATAAAAATTTTTATGCCATAACCTATTGACTTTAAATCCTTATAATGTTAAAATTTTATTGTAAGTTATTTGAACTAATTTGTAACCTTATGTCGTTACAAATTTAAATAACGCTGGCTCATATTAAATACATAAATTATAAAGGGGAAAATTAATGAAAAAGTTATTTAAAAAGTCCGTATCTTTGTTTATGGCCATTGCTATTGTAGCAACTTTCACCGCTTCACTTGCAATTAACTCAAGTGCTTTGGAATATCCTGCTGAAAAATCAGTTTGCAGCAAATCTCAAATTATCAATGTAAGCAGTGAAAAAGAACTTAGAAATGCTGTCAAAAATAACGGCTGCACTATCAAATTAGCTAACGATATATCCGTTGATGGTGATTTAAATATCCAACACCCGTTGAGTATAGATCTAAACCATCACTCAATTACCTTCTTTAATTCAAAAAATGGTATAAACATAGATACTAAGACCGGTAGAGAAGTATCTATTTTTGGCGGAACTGTACAAGGAGCTATCAATTCTTCTGCAGCTATTAACATTGTTTCCGGAAACTTGTATTTATCATACGCCTCCGTCTATGGTGGCGACTACCGCCATATTGTAATTGACCCAGAATACGCTATGATGATTGAACTTGCCTCCGCCTTAGGTGGTGTCCTCTACAATCCTGAAAATGACGTATATGGAAATGCACTAGCTTGCCTTTCAAGAAATTCTACTGTTTATATTGTAAATTCAAAACTATTTGGTGGCTATGGATATAAAGGAACCAATGACAGACAAGGAAAGGCTATATACGACGTTGTAAGCGATCTATCTAATATATATCAAATTGCTCTATACTAATCCAACCTAAATCAGAGCAAAACATGCGGCAAATTGTAAACAGTGCAAAGGGAGCGTTAACTTCTAAGATTTTCATTGGGAATTATATTCCCTCCACCGCCTTAAGAGGGCGGGGACATTTTCACTTTGATTATAAATGGCCTCTCATAAGAGAGGCTCTTTATTTTTGCTATAGCAAAAGGATATTGAATCGCCACACTTGAAAATCATAAGTTAAACTTATATAATAAAGTTTATTGTTAATAATTTATAATTTGGAAGGCGGAATATGTTAAATGGCAAACCAAAAGAAAATGGTTGAAGAAATCACATCTATGGATGAAGATTTCGCAAAGTGGTATACGGATATAGTTAAAAAGGCAGAACTTATGGACTATTCAAGCGTAAGAGGATGCATGATAATAGAGCCATATGGCTATGCTATTTGGGAAAATATTCAAAAAATATTGGACGGCAAATTTAAAGAATTAGGACATGAAAATGTCGCAATGCCTTTGTTCATCCCTGAAAGCTTACTCCAAAAGGAAAAAGACCATGTTGAGGGTTTTGCTCCTGAAGTTGCTTGGGTAACTCACGGCGGAAATGAAAAACTCGCTGAAAGGCTTTGTGTAAGACCTACATCTGAAACACTCTTTTGCGACCACTACTCCAAAGTAATTCACTCATGGAGAGATCTACCTAAACTTTATAACCAATGGTGCTCTGTCGTAAGATGGGAGAAAACAACAAGACCCTTCTTGCGTTCTGTCGAATTTCAATGGCAGGAAGGTCACACAATGCATGCAACTGCCAAAGAAGCTAGAGAAGAAACTGAGACTATGCTCAATGTGTATGCGGACTTTTGCGAAAATTATCTAGCTATCCCCGTCATAAAGGGTAAAAAGACGGATAAAGAAAAATTCGCAGGGGCTGAAGCTACATATACAATTGAAGCATTAATGCATGATGGAAAGGCTCTGCAATCCGGGACAAGCCACTATTTTGGCGACGGTTTTTCCAAGGCATTTGATATAACTTTCCAAGATAAAGACAACAAAAGCTCCTACCCTTATCAAACATCATGGGGAATGTCCACAAGAGTAATAGGCGGCATCATCATGACACATGGCGATGACAACGGCTTAGTTCTACCTCCCGCAGTAGCTCCTATACAAGTAATCATTGTTCCAATCGCTATGCATAAAGAAGGTGTCTTAGATAAAGCATTTGAGATAAAGGACAAGCTTAAAAATATATGCAGGGTAAAGGTTGACGACTCAGACCAAAGCCCGGGATGGAAATTCTCCCAATACGAAATGAAGGGTGTACCTCTTAGACTTGAAATAGGTCCTAAGGATATAGAAAAAAATCAATGCGTATTAGTTAGAAGAGATAATCGAGAAAAAATCTTTGTATCACTCGACAACCTCGAAGAAGAAATCCCTAAGGCTTTAGAGCTTGTAAGAAAAGGTATGTATGACAAGGCTTTAAATCGTCGTGAAAATATGACATATACTGCTAAAACCTTAGATGAACTAAAGGATATCGCAGACAACAAGCCGGGTCTTATAAAGGCAATGTGGTGCGGCAGTACAGAATGTGAAGAAAAATTAAAAGATATCGCAGGTGTTTCCTCACGCTGTATGCCATTTGAACAAGAGCAAGTTGCAGATACTTGTGTTTGCTGCTCTAAAAAGGCTGATACAATGGTTATATGGGGCAAGGCATATTAAAAATCTCGCCCTTTTAAAATAAAAAAATACTTAGTCGCCGTAAGAAATAGCCAGTTTCTGCGGCGGCTTTTATTATATATTAATTGATTTTTTAAAGAACTAATGTTATAATTTTAACATTAAATTGTAATGATGTTTTTTGGAGGTGTATATCTTGAGTGATTTTGATAAGTTATGCAAATCTTGTATGTCTTCAATAGGTGATTTAGAAATATGCCCAAAATGCGGATATAATCAATCGGAACTTCAAAGTGACCCTTTCCTAAAAAAGGGCACTGTTTTGGAAGAAAGATATTTTATAGGAAAACAATTAGACCAAAACTGTGAGGGTATTGGATATATAGCATATGACGACATATCAAAATCAACTGTTTATATAAGAGAATTTTTCCCCCTTCATAAGGCCGCACGAAACGGCAAAAAAGTAGAAGTAATATATGATTTTGAAGATAATTACAATATATATAAACAACAATTTTTAAGATACTTTCGCACTATAGCAAAGTTTAGAAATTTCTCGGCGCTTGTGCCTATATATGATATATTTACTGCCAACAATACAGCCTATGTCGTATATGAATGGGTCGACGGCGTAACCTTAAACAAATTTATCCTAAGAAGCGGCGGCCTTGTAAGCTGGGATATCGCAAAGCCCTTGTTTATGCCTGTTATATCCGCCCTAAGTGAAATGCATCGTATTGGTATAGGCCACTACGCAATCTCACCTGAAAATTTTATCGTGACCCACTTTGGCAAAATGAAAATAGTAGGCTTCACCATCCCGGAGTTCAGCAAGGCAAACCCAAGCGTCCCATTCCATGCTCATGATGGGATTACCGCTTTGGAGCAATACGAACCCAGCTTAAAGGTAACTGAAAAAAGTGATGTCTACGCAATAGCTGCCTGCATATTTTTTGCCCTCACGGGCAAATATCCTCAATCGGCAATTAAAAGGAAGGAAAACGATAGGCTTTTAATACCGACATCACTTTTAAAAGAAATCCCTTCTAATGTACTTTCTTCACTTGCAAACGCTTTGCAAGTATACCCAAAGGACAGAACCCCTTCTTTTGAAGCATTTAGAACGGAACTTTCTTCAGTCCCATCGGTAAAGGATATGGACGAACCCCAAGATAGCAATAATTATAAAAGCAAAGAAATGTCTAAACTTGCATTAAGTACCATATCATTTGGCATTACGATATTAGTATTAGTAATAGTAGGCATGGGATTTGTTTTTTGGAAAGACTTTAACTCAGACTTATCATCTTCGTCATCGCCATCTGAACAATCGAGTACAGTCGAAGCTGCGTCATCAAGTACCCCTGTCAAAGACGGCATAGAAGCACCTAATCTTTTAGGCAAAAACTTTGATGAAATCCAAAAGGAGTTAGATGACTCTGCAAAGTATACAGTATTAAAATCATCCGATGAATTCAGCAATACAGTAGAGGCCGGGAACATAATTTCCCAAGTACCCGAACCGGGTCAAGAAATAGAAAAAGACACTGCTATAATCGTAACCGTAAGCAAAGGGCCTAAAATCATCGCCCTTCCAAGCGTAGTTGGTTTAACTCTTTCAGAAGCTTCTTTAAAGCTTTCGTCTATGGGCTTCTCCCCTGAGGAAGTTAAGGAATACAGCGACACCATACCAAGCGGCTATGTAATAGGATATAAAAATCAACACGCAGGCGATAAACTCGAATACGGCTCAAAGGTATCAATCGCAGTAAGCCAAGGAAATGCCCTATAATAAAATTTCACTTTTATACTTCATAAAAAGAGCCTTTGGCTTTAAATAAAAGCTCAAAGGCAAATTTTTATTGTCTATTATTTTTCTTGGCACCCATACGTGTTTCGGATGTCTGTATTAGATTATATAAAGATGATGAAAGTAAAGGATATTCCTTTGTTATAGTATCCGGGCTAAGTGGGATAGATAAGTCCTTCTTTAACCCCTTCATGTTTCCAATACTCTTTCCTGAAGCAATACATGATGCATTAGCGTCCGCTATAGATAACGCCGAAGATGAAAACCCTTTATATAGTTGGCTTGGTACTGCAAACATATCCTGCGGATTTTTAGGTTCTGCGGAATATAATGTCCTAAACATATTATAAACAGCTACCATTAAATATGTTGAAACTTCAGTGGTCAAGCTCTTATTATTATATTTTTGAAGAATATCAAACACAATGTTAAGCGAATTGAATATCAACCTTTTATTGAGAGTAGGAAGTACACTTCCTCTAAACACATTCTCTTTTCCAAACTCGTCTTGATCCGGAATATCATCAACTGTAAGTTTTGCACCATTTCTTTCAGGAGTTCTTCCCAAAAGATAATCGCACGACACATTATAATAATCCGCAACTTTAACAACAAAATCAAGACCGCACTCCCTTATTCCCTTTTCGTAGTGGGACAAAAGTGCTTGAGATATATTAAGGTCGGCTGCCGCCGCCTTTTGACTTAACATACGCTCTTTTCTAAGCAGGGTTATAATCCTGCAAAAACTATCATTCATTACGTATACCCCCAATAAACAAATTGTTTTATAAACCTCTTGTAAATTATATATTATTTAAAACCGTTTGTAAATACGACAAATCACGACATTTAAAATTTATTAAGGAGAATCCACAATGAAATCTTATTACATATATTTAATAAGGCACGGTATGACCAAAGCAAATGAAACCGGCTGCTATGTGGGAAAAACCGACTTACCCCTTTCTCAAAACGGAAAGGCCCAGCTTATAGATATTAAAAATCAAGCTGAGTATCCTAAGGTTGACGTTATTTATACAAGTCCACTTAAACGCTGCGTAGAAACATGCAAAATTATTTACCCGAGCAGCAATTACATTACAGTAGGCGAACTTTGCGAATGTGACTTTGGGGATTGGGAAGGAAAATCTGCAAAAGATCTTGAAAATGACGAACTCTTTAAACTATGGCTTAAAGATGCGAGCAAGAATCCCCCGCCTAACGGTGAGAGTGCAAGTAAGTTTACATATAGAATCTGCCTAGCTTTCGAGAAAATCGTTGAAAGTTTGATGCGATCCGGCACAACATCGGCTGCTATTGTAACTCACTCGGGAGTATTAACAACATTACTCTCATCATATGGCATACCCAAGGCTCCACCCATGGATTGGATGGTAGGTCCCGGCTGCGGCTACGCCCTACGAATTGACCCATCACTATGGATGAGGGGCATGGTCATGGAAGTCTATGATAAAACTCCCGTATTTAATAATAAGGAAAATTAATTAATTATTTATTGGAGGCATATATGTTTATTAAAAAAATCTTTGGAAAAAGTATAGAACCCAATTGCAAATATTGTATGTATTTAAATGAAGCCAAAGACAAACAAAATTTTTGTTCTAAAGCAAAAGAGGAACCCAAAATGGGAAAGTGTAAGCATTTTAAATACGACCCACTAAAACGTCAACCAACTGTTCTTCCTCCTCTACCCAAGTATGATAAGGATGACTTTTCTCTTTAATAAAAATACCCCTAACTTTTCATTTTATAAACCAATGAAAAGTTGGGGGTAAATTTTATTTTTTTGTAGTCTCCAATTGTCTTATTTGTACTTTTTTGCTTATGTCCATTATCTTAGAAAAGAGTTCTCTCGTTTCTTCTTTAAAATCATGGGCATTTTCTGCCATATTTTTTAAAATTTCTTCTTCCCTAGCTTCATTTACTATGGGAAGATTCTCTTTTTCTTTGATAAGTGCAATCTTTTCGGCGCACTCCATCCTCTTTATAAAAAGAGATAAAATCTCTTTGTCTATAACATCAATTTCTTTTCTTATGTCATCTAGATTCATAGATTATTCTCCCCTGCCAACAAATCCAATATCGCTATTGCAGCGGCCGACTCTACTATAGGTGCAGCCCTTGAAACTATGCATGGGTCATGTCGACCCTCTATTTTTAAAACTGTATTTTCCCGCTTTTTAATATCAACGCTTAGTTGAGCTTTACCTATAGAAGGTGTTGGCTTTATCGCAACATTAAATATAATGGGCATACCAAAAGATAAGCCCCCCAATATGCCGCCATTGTGGTTGGTCTTGGTTTTTATTTCATCATTTTCTATATAAAAAATATCGTTAGCTTGGCTTCCCCTCATCCTAGAAATATCAAATCCGCTTCCAAACTCGATACCCTTAACTGCGGGTATTGAAAACATTATAGAAGATATGACGCTCTCTATTCCTTCAAATATAGGAGACCCCACCCCGGGCTTTAATCCATATATGCCGCATTCTATTTGACCCCCTATACTGTCATCTTCCCTTTTTGCCTCTAGAATTTCTTCTTGCATACACTCTCTTATATCATCATTTATAACGGGAAAGTTATCTAAAGTCAATCTATCGTACAACTCTTGATTAATATCATTAATAGAGTCTAAGCTTTCATCACAAACATTTCCTATTGATTTTATGTGACCTGCTATTTTAACACCGTGCTCATTTAGAATTTGCATACATACGGCCCCTGCAAACGTCATCGCAGCTGTAAGTCGACCTGAAAAATGTCCACCACCTCTTACATCCCCGTAACCCTTATACTTAATATTTCCCGGGTAATCGGCATGTGACGGCCTTACTATAGATAATATATTCTCATAATCTTTAGAATGAGCATTATTGTTTTCGATTAAGGCACAAAGCGGTGTACCCGTCGTATAACCATTTAAAAATCCTGAGATAATTTTGGGATTGTCACTTTCTTTTCTTGATGACAAAAGCCTTCCTTGACCCGGGGCACGCCTTTTCATGTGAATATTAATTTTTTCTAAGTCAAGTTTTTTTCCTGCGGGCAGATTATCAATTGTCACCCCTATTGCATCGCCGTGACTTTCTCCAAAAATAGAGACCTTAATATTTTTTCCCAAAATCGACGACATCCGCTTTACCTCCAATGCGCCTAAAATCATCAAAAAATGTGGGATAAGACTTATTGACCCCCAAGTAATTACTAATAAATATAGGCTCTTTTGACCTTGCGGCGCACATAGCCAATGCCATTACTATTCGATGGTCGCCGTAACTTTCAGCCACTCCGCCCTTAAAAAACGGGACAGGTCTAACAAGCAATGCGTCATTAAGCTCTTTGATATTTGCACCAATACTGTTTAAAGCATTTGCCGTCGCTTTTAATCTATCACTTTCTTTAAACCTTAGCCTATTGGCACCATATAAAAATACATTTCCATTGGCAAACGACGCTATCACTGCAAGAATCGGTAATAAATCCGGGCATTGCGAGACATCTATATCAACGGCTTTAATTTCTCTTGGTAATACCTGAACAATCCCACTTGAAAACTTTATCAATTGACCAAAAGAATCCAAAATATTTAGTATCACTTGATCCCCTTGAGTCGAATTTAGGTTAAGTCCCCTTACCTTTACTTTAGAGCCAAGTGCAGCTGCAGCAATAAAGTTTGCAGCTTGAGACCAATCAGGTTCAACTAAAAAGCTACAAGGCTTATATTTTTGACCTCCCCTTACACTAAAACCATAAGGTTTCTTTTGAATTGATATTTGGAACTTTTTTAATACATCTAATGTCATTTGAATGTATTGGTAAGACTCTATATGAGAAGTTATTACAATATCACTGTCGCCATCAAGTAATGGCAAAGCAAACAAAAGGCCTGATATGAATTGAGAGCTGACATTTCCTTCAATGTTGAACCTTCCCGGAAGCAATTTTCCTCTTATAGAAAGTGGCAAACCTTGATAGCCTGAAAAGGTTACCCCCTTACCTTCCATGCAGCGTAAAATAGGCTCAATTGGTCTGCGTGAAAGGCCCTCTTTGCCGACAAAATGGCAGCTTATTCCTAATGCCGCCGCAATAGGAATTAAAAATCTTAAAGTTGAGGCAGATTCATTTGCATTTATCTGTATATCGTTATTTAAAAAAGCACTGGTTGACGTTAACAATATACTAGACTTTCTTTGATATATACTTGCCCCAAACTCTTTTGCAGCACTTATGGTTGCGTAAATATCATCGCTATAATAAATATTATTAATATTCATTCTATCTTTTGCCAATAAAGCCCCTATAATTGCTCGATGCGCCAAACTTTTAGATGACGGCGGACAAATACTCCCTGAAAGTTTGGAAGGTGTTATTTTAATAACTCTCATATTAAACAGTCCTTTTTAAAATATGATATAAGCTAAGCAAACATTTTCAAGTATCAAATATCTTTATGTTCTAATTTTTATTTTATTCCTATAAAGCCGTATTTACAAGCTTTAATTCATTTTTTCGCCTTAAATATTAAACTTTTTTCTTACCTCATTAAAGCTCTTAATAAAACACATATTTTTTTGAGGGATTCCAATTGTTTTATCCATTAAAATTGTGTCATACCACTGATTAAACTTATACCCACAATTTTCAATGTGTCCTGCAAGGCAGTAGCCCATTTTCTCATGAAAACGCATGCTATTATAAGTTGAATTATATTCCGTTTCTTTTGGAGAGGTAATTAACGCAATAACCTTGACAACACCTTGTGCATAAAGTATTTTCTCCAACAACGTGTAAAGTTTTTCGCCTATTTTGTTGCCTCGTATGTCATGTCTAAGATAAACCGTCATCTCCGCATCCCAGCCATAACCTGGTCTTGATTGAAACTTTCCTGCATATGCATAGCCAACAATTTGCCCATCAAGTTCCGCTACAAGATATGGGTAACACCTTAAAGTATTCAAAATCCTACTTTGAAACTCCTCCAAAGTTGGTACCTCATATTCATAAGTAATCGCTGTATTCTTTACATAATACCCATAAATATCTAATAAATCCTGCGCATCATCAATTTTTGCCGCACGTATTTTAATTGGTGTCTCCATTTTCTATCTCCTAGAATATATTGTATTTTAGTTTAGCCCCTGCTTAAAATTATTAATATCAATAGGGTAAACTATACTTTCACCTATTTCTTTTATTAATATAAGGTTTAGTTTTCCTAAAATATTTTTCTTATCTAAAGATATATACTTTAAAATTTTGCTTAAAGGATCCTCTATTTCAGTTGGTAACCCATAACGATTTAATATTTCTTCGATTTTTTTGGATATCCCTTTAGAGGTAATGCCTAGCTTTTCGCCAAACATAGAAATATATTTCATTCCCAACGCGACAGCTTGACCATGGGAAAACTTGTTGTAATTATAATAGCTTTCTATAGCATGACCTATGGTATGCCCAAAATTTAAAAGCATACGAGAAGATTTATCAAATTCATCCTCTTCGACAAGCTCCTTTTTTATACTTAGACAAGTAAAAATAACCTCTTCAATGTCTTTTCTTGGGTCATTCGATAAGAGCCTTAAAAAAAGCGACTTATCCCTTATTGCGGCATATTTTATCACTTCAGCCATACCGTCCTCAAAGTATAGGTCTTCAAGTGTATCAAGTAACAACGGGTCTACTATAACTAAACTTGGTTGATAAAATGTGCCAACTAAATTTTTGCCGTTTTCTAAATTTACACCCGTCTTGCCGCCTATCGAGGAGTCAACTTGAGCTATGAGACTTGTTGGTATATGTACACAAGGTACACCTCTTAAAAAAGTCGAAGCACAAAATCCCGCCATATCACCACATACACCGCCGCCTAAGTCCACTATAATATCTAACCTAGTCATATTAAATAAGGCAAGCTCTTGATATATTTTTTCGATTGTATGAAGGTTTTTTGATTTTTCTCCCGCTTCAAAAATAAATTTACCCGTTTTAAATCCCGCTTTTTCAAGCGAAGTCATAAGCTCTTCACCATAAATGTTATATACATTACTGTCGCTTATAACAAAGGCCTTATTTGACTTAGTTATAGATCTTATTAACTCCCCGCTTTTTTGCAATAAACCCTTTTCAATTAAAACATCATATGAATTTTTAAGTTTTATTGTAAGCTTTTTCATTCTTCACCATCTTTGTATATTTGAGCAAAGGTATCCTTTACTTTTAAGATTTCCTTTGAAAGTCTTTCAAAGCTTTCTATGGTAAGTGATTGAGGCCCATCTGACATAGCATTTTGCGGGTCATCATGCACTTCTATCATAAGGCCGTCAGCACCTGCTGCTATAGACGATAACGCTAACGGCCGCACAAGCCAATGGATCCCACAAGCATGGCTTGGGTCCACAATAATAGGCAGATGGGAAAGTCTCTTAAGAACCGGCACGGCCGAGATATCTAATGTATTTCTTGTGAAAGTCTCGTATGTCCTAATTCCTCTCTCGCACAAAATAACATTCTCGTTCCCGCTTGACATAATGTATTCTGCGCTCATTAGAAGCTCGCTTATTGTACTTGAAAGCCCTCTTTTTAAAAGTATGGGCTTTTTAATTTTTCCTAGCTCCTTCAAAAGCTCAAAATTCTGCATATTTCTTGCCCCAACTTGAATGATGTCGACATCTTCAAATAAATCCAAGTTAGAAACCCTCGTAATCTCCGTCACTGTTGGAAGGCCTGTCTCCTTTTTAGCAAAACTTAAAAGTTCCAATCCTTCTTTTCCAAGACCTTGGAAAGAGTATGGAGAGGTTCTTGGTTTGAATGCGCCTCCTCTTAAAAGTGAAGCGCCGCTTTTTTTCACAGCCTTAGCAATTCTAACAATTTGTTCTTTAGACTCCACTGAACACGGCCCTGCTATAACCTGCAAAGAGCCGTCACCAATTTTTAATCCATTATCTAAGGTTATAATTGTATTTTGAGGGTGAAGGGTTCTGCTCACTCTTTTATATGGTTCTTGCACTCTTTTTATGCCTTTAACTATATTTTGAGATTTAATAAACTCATCATCAATCCTCGATGTGTCTCCCAACAATCCCAGTACACTTGAAGACTTACCCCTAAGCTCTTCTACCTTTATATCATACTTAGATTCTAATAATTTTGAAAAATTCTTTACCTGCTCCTTAGAAACAGATTCTTTTAAAATAACTATCATTACAATTCCCCCTTAAGGACCAACAATAAAAAGCTCCCGCCCAAACGGCAAAAGCTTATTTAAATCGGAGCAATGCTCTGTGTTTTACTTGCAAGAAGCAAAGGTTGCGACAGATTACAAGCCCTACAACGAATCCCGCCGCCTAAGAGGCAGGAATACCTGCACTATGATTATATAAAGGATAATATGTCGCTTATTATCTTAGAAATATTACCGTTTGCATCTATTGTAAAATCAGCATTTTCTCTATATGTGTAAAACCTTTCGTCATAGAGCCTACCTAAAGCCTTTTCTTTTTCATCTACATTCAAAAGAGGGCGAGAATTATCATATCTTAGTCGCTCCATGATAACTTCCTTATTTGCGTTTAGAAAGAATATCTTAGAGGTTTTTTTAAGAACCTCTACGTTTTCACTATTGAGCAGTGAACCTCCACCTAAAGCTATTACTTTATATGGTTTTAACTCTAAATTTAAAATTGCCTTGGTTTCAAGCCTTCTAAAATACTTTTCGCCTTTTAATTTAAATATTTTAGAAATAGTCATATTCTCCTTTGATTCTATATAAGTATCTATATCGATAAAATCCATTTTAATTAATTTGGCTAATTCTTTACCAACAGTGCTTTTGCCGCACCCCATAAAACCGCAAAGTGCTATATTATAACCTATTTTTTTACTTTCCAAAGACATGCTTCATTTCTTTTCTTGAGTCTTCTATAATTTGGCTTATATCATCTTGCGAGAACTCAGCTCCCGTCCAAATTTTATGTGCTTCTGCCGCTTGCAAAACAAGCATAGGCAAACCGCTTATCGTCTTAATGCCATAGGATTTTGCGACATTTAAAAGTTTTGTCCTATATGGATTATATATGCAGTCAAAGACCACACTGCTGCTTTTTACAATCTCATCCGAAACCGCCATTTCATCCGTTTTAGGATACATTCCACAAGGTGTTGCGTTTATAAGTATATCAATAGGTCCTTTTAAGTGATCAATAAGACAAGTTTCTATTTGGGGACGAATTGTGTTACTTTTTATATCCCCTGCCAAATTAGCAGCATTTTTTAGACCTGTTGGTCTTGCTGCGATGACTGTCGCACAGCCCGCCAATACCGATTCATAAGCAAGTATCCTTGCTACTCCTCCTGCACCTATTATTACAACCCTGCCTTTAAGGTCAATTTTTTCATATTCAAGAGATTTTAAAAATCCCGCAGGGTCAGTTGTATATCCAAAAGACTTACCGTCTTTATTCATAATAGTATTGACTGATCTATATTTTAAAGCTTTTTTAGAAAGTTCATCAAGATATGGTACTATGGCATATTTGTGTGGTAGAGTGACATTATAGCCATCCAACTTACACAAAGAAGGAAATATAGTGGTAAGGTCATAGGTTGAAACATCATATGCTTCATAATCAGCTGAAACCTTGGCAATATCAAACATACGTTGATTTATAAACGGAGATATGGTGTGTCCTATAGGACTGCCTATAACTGCAAATTGTTTTTTGTTCAAATAAAACACCTCTTGTATTAATTTCCAAATATTTTTCTATAAATATTGAATAATGTATTGACAAACCAGGAAATTATTAATAATATGTAGAATGGATATATTTTTATGAGGTCAAAATACTCAATACATGAATTGTAACATAGTATTGGTATTTTTGTCTATCTATTATTATTTCGAATTTATTTTAAACTTGGAGGATTTTTTATGGTACTAGAAAAAATTAAAAAAATATTAAGTGAGCAATTTGATGTAGATGAGAATGATATTAATCAAGATACAAAAATAGAAGATGATTTAGGTGCAGATTCTTTAGATGTAGTTGATCTTTTGATGTCTATTGAAGATGAGTTTGAAATAGAAATTCCCGATGAAGATATAGAAAATATCAAAACTGTTGGTGAAATCGAGAAATATATAAGTGCAAAAATCTAAAAATAGGTCCGCCGTGTAAACTATAAATGCATGGCGGACTTCTTTTATATTATTCCAAATTTATTTTAAATCCTACCTTTGAGTAATATTTTTAGTCCCTATGATTTAACGCTTAAAACTTATCCCTCATATTGTCCTGTCCCAAACTTTTACTTTGGTTATAATATCTCTTAGCTTTTGACCGTCTATCATATACTCTAGAGCCTCGTCCGGAGTATGACAAACAAGCTCAGTTTCGGGCTTATAATATTCATATACACTTATAGTCCCGTCGGGATGAGCTATCCCGTATACTTTATCATTCCATTCAAA
>CAKSRC010000026.1 GCA_934486915.1 uncultured Eubacteriales bacterium | reverse complement strand
GATTCGACAGGAAATCATCTTCACTTAGAGTTAATGATGGACAATAAGAAATATGACCCTTTGCCGCTTATAAACGCAAACTATGAAGTTTAAGATATTTAACTGCAAAATTAGAGTAAGCTTTTTGTTTGTGGCGCTTATAACGGGTTCAATAATACTTGATTCGAGTGTATCGCTTTTTTGGGGTATACTTGCGGCCTTGGTTCATGAACTTGGACATATATTTGCAATGGTATTTGAGGGAGATAGGCCGAGTGAAATAAAATTTAATTTGTTTGATATAGCGATAGTCGACAATAAACGTGAAAAACGCAGTTATTGCAATGATATCTTTATATTATCTGCAGGACCTATTGTGAACATAGTGTTTTTTGCTATTTTCTATGGCTTATTTTTATGGATAAAGTGGGATGACTTATATGGATTTGCCATCCAAAATTTACTTTTAGGAGGTTTTAACACCTTGCCTATTGAGTCTTTGGATGGCGGTCAAATATTATATATATTGTTTTTAAAGAAGCTAAGCCATAAAAAGGCGCAGCTTTTAGTCCAAATAATATCCTTTTTAATTTTGCTTCCACTTGCAATTTTGGGGTTTTTAATACTTTTGCAATCAAGGTATAATTTTTCACTTTTAATGGTAAGTCTTTATTTAATGGCCATAATCCTTATTAAAAGGGGAAATTTCATATAACTATAGTACAAATGTTCTCTCAACTGCCTCTTAGATGGTGGGATCCGTTACAAGGTTTCAGTGGGAAATTTAATCTTCCACTAAAACCTTGAGGAGATAACGTTTCCTTTGCACTGCTTGCAATTCATCGCAATCTCTGCTTCTTACAAGCAGAGCGGAGCGTTGTTCAAATTTAAATTAATCCCTGTTTTTATGTTTTAGCTTGCTAATGTATAAAGTATAGTAATCGCCTTTGGAAGAAAGATTATAGATAAGCTTGTTGCTTTTCATTTCATTTTGCCTTAAATACTTATCGATAAATAATTTATATGCTATGAATATTAATAGAGCAATAATACTTATTATAAGACCTAGTGTAAGGCCTGGGGTTTTATAGGAAAATCTTATGGTATTGTCTTTGCCACCAAACGCTCTTACTGCCATAAAACCAATATTTGCTTTTGTGATTTCGACTTTTTCACCGTTTATTTCAGCTTTCCAGCCTTTTTCATAAGGAATACTAAAGAAAATTAATTTGTCTCTATCGTTTGACAAGTCAATTTTTGCAGTAAATCCATTATTGTCCCGATCAAAATAATAACAAGAGCCTTTTTTTCTCTCTATGCAGTCTTTAAAATATTCATCTTGCGTGTAAGACATGAGATTTGGACTTGAAAATGAGAGAATATCATTATATTTTGCTACATCGTCATTATTTAAGACAATTGCCTTTAATAAAGCAAGGTGCCTATCGCCCTCATTTATCCCCATGAATTGGTCAGTTGTTATATAATTATCGTAGGAAAATCCAAATGGAATATAATATTCATTTTCCCAAATGTCATGACCGCTTTGGAATGAGTGAAATTTATACCCCGGCATAGCAGTTTTATTTGTTGAACTGTCGAGAAAATCATAACTATCATCTTTATAATCAAAAAGCCAACGGCAGGATAAAAGGCTTCTTATTGCATAGACATTGGATTTTGGCCTTGAGGCCACGTCCCTTTTGACACCTATACTCTTATAAAACTCCATTATAGAGCCGGGTACGACACTATGAAACGCTTGGATAGTGGGTATTTGCCAAAACATACCTTGATTGTCGATACATTCATAGAAATCGGCTCTACAATTTTTAGTATCTTCGAGGTCTATGTCATTTTTACCGTTTATCACGTAGGGAATCATGTAATTATGGGTGTTTGGTGACTGGATTTTACCAAGGTTTATGATATAAATTGATGATGACAATGAAACAATCATTGTAAATATCATTAAGATGCTATACAATATTTTTCTATTTTCATAAAAGTTTTTAATTATAAAAGTAAATGCAATTATACAAAATATAGATATAAAAGTATACATCCAAAATCTTGATGGGTAGGCTTCAAGGCCAAACTTAAATGTTTGCTCGCCGTTGTTTTGCGACAATACGGGCATTAAGCCTATAGATAGGCTGATAGATAAGGTTATAATAAGTGACCACTTTATAGCCCTTTCCCAATTGGTCTTTACACTTTCTAAGGATAGTATAGTCGCAAGTGACATCATTAGCGTAGCAGTGTAAAACCATCTTGCATAGTAGCAAGCATTAAAAAGTTGGAAGGTACTGTTTAGAAGAGGAATCATCGAAAAAACAAATAAAACCACCAAAAGCCTCTTTAACCAATGAAAATTTTTGCTTTGGGTAAAGCCAATGACGCCGCACATACCAAAAAAGGGGAGCCATAAGCTTATAGAAGCCCACTTTGAATTAGAGTCGGGGGTAAAGTTTGGCCTTGCGGGGATGTCCGGAGGGAAGAACATAGAATGTATAATATGGAGATAACGTTGAGGAGTATCATATAATATTGCATACCAACCGTTAATATGTTCATCTACTCTTGAATTTTGCATTACGGTCAAAATAGAAGGGAGTAAAATTACCATGGATAGAAGGACACCTAAAATAGCTTCAAACGCTAAAATTCCAAATTCCCTTAGTGTGCATTTATAGCTTTTAAATATCATTTTTATTGACCAATATATGAATATAAAAATAACTTGGCTAACAAAAAAGTAATAGTTTAAAGAGCAGCTTGCAAAAACCAACAATCCAAAAATGCCGCGTTTTTTATCATACATAAATAGGTCCAGTGACCATAATAAAAGAGGAAATATAACTATTGCCTCGTGGAAGTGGTTAAAAAATATGTTGTATATGGAAAATCCTGAAAATGCGTATAAAATGCCGCCTAATACTGCAAGATTTTTATTTTTTACATATCGACTTAAGTACATATATGCAGTAAGGGATGCCAATGAAAACTTTAGCATTAAAAGAGGGGCCATTAAATATGGGACAGCCTCACTTTTAAAAGGAATTGTAAGCCAAAAAAATGGGCTGGATATAAGATAAAAACTATATGAACCTATTAAGTTGGCGCCAAGGTCAGTATTAAAGCTCCAAAAGAAATTACCGCTTCTAATGGAATCATGAATCAAGCGATAAAAAGGTATTTGCTGAACATCAAAGTCGCCATAGTACAAGAAATAACCTTTATCATAAATTATGAACGGTATAAACATTAAAAAAGCCATCAATAACGCATAAAAGAAGGCTTTTTTAGGGTATATATTTTTTTTAAAAAAGCTAATTTCATTAAGCATTGAGTGAAAACCTCTATTCCTTTAAAGTAAATTTGAATTTTTTTATTATATCATATATTATTTACAATTTCTAGAATTAAAGGATGGGCCTTGCTTAATAAGGGGTTAATATAAAAAATTTAACATATTTAGTGCATGTATTTAGTTTATAAATATTTTAAATGTATAAACTTTCATAAACCACTTGATTTTAGTTGAAACATATTGTATGATAATATTGTAATTTGTAAGGGAGGTGAAATTTGTGGAAGCTAGCAAGAGTATCGCAAAATGGAAAATAGTTGTCATTACAATAGCTATGGTAGTTATATCAATTGTTATTGGTGTAATAGTTGGTAAAAGTACATCTAAAGAGTCTTTTATAGCATTTGAATACAATGGTTCAACAATTTGCTATAGTCTTAAGTCCGGTCAAGTAAACGCAAGCACTTCAAGCATGTCCGGCACAGAGGAAGACTCCAGACCTATGGACAAATTGTTAAATATCGATTTAAATGGTATACATAACAATAAGGATGCTATTGAGGCAATACAAAAACAAGTAGCAGATAATGGCGGACGTGTAATATCAGTACTTCAGTAATTCAGTGGATCTTAATATAATTTTATAAAATATGCCTCCCATATGTCATAATAGACAAATGGGAGGCATTGTTGTATCAATTATTAAATATAAAACCTATTGACTGTTAAATTTATTTGCAATCTTTATCGAAGCTTGGGTTGAACTCGTAGAAGTTTTTACTATTTAATTTATCAGTCGCAATTCTTAAACCTTCGCCAAAGCGTTGATAGTGAACAACTTCTCTTGCACGTAAGAACCTAATAGCGTCTTTTACATCGGGATCATCGCAGAAACGCAAAATATTGTCATAGGTAGACCTTGCCTTTTGTTCTGCTGCTAAATCCTCGTGAAGATCAGTTATAGGGTCGCCTTTTACAGCCATCGTGGCAGCAGAGTAAGGTGTACCGCTTGCAGATTGGGGATATATGCCCGTAGTATGATCTACAAAGTAATCATCAAACCCTGCTTTTTTAATTTCATCGATGGTTAAATTCTTTGTGAGCTGGTATACAATAGCTCCTATCATTTCTAAATGGGCAAGCTCTTCGGTGCCGATATCTGTCAAGATAGCTTTTAATTCGGGATATGGCATAGAAAAACGTTGACTTAGATACCTAAGTGAGGCCCCTAACTCACCATCAGGACCGCCATATTGGGTAATTATTATTTTTGCAAGTTTTGGATTGGTGTTTTTTATATTTATAGGATACTGCAATTTTTTCTCATAAACCCACATACTCTATTCCTCCTCATTATTCCATGGCCATGGATTGGTAATCCATTCCCATTGGTTAACAACTGCGCTTTGGCTTATAGGTCCAAAAAACTCTTCATACTTTTTGGTAAGCTCTCTGCTTTTTGCCTTATATTCTTCTATTTTGTTTCTGGCTTGTACGCTGTTTGGATGCGTATCTAAAAATAAATTTAATTCAACAATAGCAAAATCATATTTAGCAATTTCTCTTAATAGAGTTTGTCGCTCGCTCATTTTTTATCGCCTCCGCAACTGCCTTTAAACGGCTTATTAAGGTCCACAAACATGGTACCGTTTTCCATACCTTCTTTAGGAGCGTACATTTTTCCAAAATTTTGGTATGGTACATATGCCATTGCCACTTGCGGGTCTTCCGGGAGCGGCGATATTCCATATTCTATCAACTTGTTTTCATACATGTTGTCCATTATAATTTATACTCCTTTCATATAGGGATTAATATATCATATGGACGTTTGGCAATTATGGTTACTTTATATGAAGTTCTACAAATATGTTTTTTATTTGCAGGAGTATTCAAGTATAATTAAAATGGGGGTGAAGTGGTATATTAGGAATGTGATTTTTTTATTTAAATAAATTATGATATAATAAAGATTAGCTTTAATATAAAAGGATGATGTAATTATGAAACAAAAAAGAGTTGCAGCTATTCACGATATTTCAGGATTTGGAAAGTGCTCACTTACAGTTGCTCTTCCAATATTGTCCGCTGCAGGCATAGAAACTTCCGTAATTCCAACAGCAGTATTATCTACACATACTGGCGGGATAAAGGGATTTACTTATAGAGATTTGACTGATGATATGGAGGATTTCGCAAAGCATTGGAAATCACTCAACATAAATTTTGATTCAATTTATACAGGCTTTTTGGGGTCATTTGACCAAATAGATATAGTATCTAATATTTTCGACCTTATAAGCAATAAGGATACATTAATAATGGTTGACCCGTGTATGGCGGATAACGGCGAGCTTTACAAGACCTATACAAAAGATATGGTAGGTGGAATGAAGAAACTTTGCTCTAAAGCTCATATAATAGTGCCTAATATAACAGAGGCTGTTATGATGCTTGGAAAGGACTATGTTGAGGGTCCATATACAAAGGACTATATTGAAAACCTATTAAAAGAATTAGCGGAATTAGGACCTAAGAAGATAGTTTTGACAGGTGTATACTTTAACGACAATAAGTTGGGGGCTGCAAGTTATGACAAGGATACCAACGAGATAGCATACGCGCTTAACGATAGGATAGAGGGTCTATATCACGGTACGGGGGATGTATTTGCAAGTGCATTGCTTTCAGCAATATTAAATGACTTTAGTATTAATGAGGCTGTTAAGATTGCAGTTGACTTTACGTGCAGTGCTATTAAAAAGACCAGCATCGCAGGGACTGACAAACGTTTTGGTGTAAATTTCGAGCAAAGTATACCCGAATTCTTAAAGGACCTAAAGCTTGTTTAAATATATAATGAGTATTCTAAAACACTTTTCAAAATGGGCGGTTTGTGGTATACTTTAGACAATATATTTGAACTTATTTAAGGGGGAAATTTTATGGATAACATGGATAACTATGTAATAATTTCAGACTCTTCGACAGACCTAACTACTGAACTTGTAAAGGAAACAGGTGTAGAGATAATACCTCTTACTTTTTTAATAGATGGTAAATCATATTTTAACTATACTGATGAAAGGGAAATATCCACAAAGGACTTTTATAATCTTTTGAGGGATGGAAAGGTCGTAACTACCGGCCAAGTTAACGTCAATACCTTCTTGGATGTATTTGAAAGGCATTTGCAAGAGGGCAAGGATATTTTATATATTGCCTTTTCTTCAGGACTAAGCGGCACTTGCAATTCGGCTAAGATTGCGGCTAAGGAACTTTCTCGTAAATATCATAAGAGAAAGATTATTGTTATTGATTCTCTTTGCGCATCGATGGGCGAGGGACTTTTAGTGTATCTTGCTTCTCTTAAAAAGAAGGAAGGCCAAAGCATAGAAGAGGTTGCTAAATGGGTGCAATCGAATAAGTTTAATCTTTGCCATTGGTTTACTGTGGACGATTTATTCTTCCTAAAAAGAGGGGGAAGGGTTTCTGCAGCCGCAGCCGTAATGGGGACAGCACTTGGTATAAAACCTGTCTTGCACGTCGATGATGAAGGCCACCTTATTCCTGTAAGCAAGGTTAGGGGAAGAAAGAAGTCGTTAGACGCGCTTGTCGAACAAATGGAAAAGAGTGCAATAGACCCGCAAAATCAAACAATATTTATAAGCCATGGCGACTGCGAACAAGACGCTGAGTATCTTGCAAAAGAAATTAAAAATAAATTTAAGGTAAAAGACATTAAGATAAATAATGTAGGTCCTGTTATAGGAGCTCATTCCGGGCCGGGGACGATGGCATTGTTCTTTTTAGGAACACAAAGATAATTAATTTAAATTTGAATAATCAAAGTGCGGATGTGTCCGCCATTTAGGGCGGTGGATTCCATCCAAAATTTTAGTGGGGACATATAATCCTCAAATGAAACTCTGAGGAGCCAACGCTCCCTTTGCACTGCCTGCAATTTGTTGCATGTTCTGCTATTTGCAAGAAAAGCAGAGTGCTGCTCCGATCAAAAAAATAAGAAGCTTGTAGTTTAGAGATAAACTATAAGCTTCTTTTGCTTTAGATATATTATACTGTATATAATCAAAGTGCAAATATCCCCCGCCTTTTAAGGCGGGGGATTCAATTTGTTATATTGTATATAATAAATGCCGAGAGGAGATTAAGTCCTCTCGGCTATCTATATAAAGCGGTCTATAGCTGACAGCCGCCGCATTAATATACTATGAAATAATATATTATTTGTGATTCTGTTTTTCCTTTTGGATATCTCGTTCGACAACTATGCCCGTAACAGATGCTCGCATAAGACCTCTTGTGAGTTCTGCTCTGTCACCAGTAGTATGGAGATTCTTAATTTCTGTCTCGAAGTTATTTTTAACTCCAAGTTTTGACGAGTAAAATTTAAGTTCAACTTTTTGTAAGGCTGAGCTTTTATATTAAAATTCAAGTCTCTTAGAGATGTAGTCTACAAGTTCACTTATAGGAACTCTTTCTTGGTTCATTGTATCTCTATCTCTTACTGTGACACAATTGTCTTCTTGGCTGTCGAAATCATAGGTTAAGCAGAATGGTGTACCTATTTCATCTTGACGGCGATATCTTTTTCCAATAGACCCTGCATCATCATATTCTACCATAAAATGCTTAGAAAGCATCTCAAATACTTCATTAGCACCTTCGTTTAACTTTTTAGATAAGGGTAGAATTGCAGCTTTGATAGGAGCTAATGCAGGATGGAGCCTTAAAACAACACGAGTATCGGTATCACTTATTTGCTCTTCGTCATAGGCGTCACATAAAAATGCGAGGGCAACTCTATCGGCACCAAGAGAAGGTTCAATTACGTATGGGATGTATCTTTCGTTAGTTTGAGGGTCGAAATACTCAAGGCCTTTGCCGGAATATTCTTGATGACGCTTTAGGTCGAAATCAGTCCTGTCGGCAATGCCCCAAAGTTCGCCCCAACCAAACGGGAATAAGAATTCTATATCGGTTGTAGCTTTTGAGTAGTGGGATAATTCCTTTTGAGAGTGGTCTCTAAGTCTCATATTTTCTTCTTTTATTCCTAGGTTTATGAGCCAATTTTTGCAATAGTCTTTCCAATAGTAGAACCACTCTAAATCAGTTCCGGGTTTGCAGAAGAATTCAAGTTCCATTTGTTCAAATTCACGTATTCTAAAGATAAAGTTTCCGGGAGTTATCTCATTTCTAAAGGATTTACCAATTTGAGCTACACCAAACGGGAGTTTCTTTCTTGTGGATCTTTGTATATTTGAAAAGTTTACAAAGATACCTTGAGCGGTCTCAGGACGTAGGAATATTTCGTTTTTAGAGTCTTCAGTTACGCCTTGGAAAGTCTTAAACATCAAGTTAAATTTTCTAATATCAGTAAAATTACTTGAACCACACTCAGGACAAACTATATTATGAGATTTTATGTAATCTTCCATCTCTTTAAAGGACATACCGTTTGGATCGCCGTTTTGATCTTCAATAAGCTTATCAGCACGATGTCTTGTTTTGCAGTCTTTGCAGTCCATAAGTGGGTCAGAAAATCCACCAACATGGCCGGAAGCTACCCAAGTTTTTGGGTTCATTAAAATTGCAGAGTCGATATTAACGTTATACTTGCTTTCTTGAACAAACTTTCTAAGCCATGCATTTTTTACATTGCTTTTAAATAGGGAACCCAATGGGCCGTAATCCCAAGAGTTAGAAAGCCCCCCGTATATCTCAGAGCCAGGGTATACGAAGCCCCTATTTTTACAAAGGGCCACTATTTTATCCATTGTTTTTTCATTGTTAGATAACATAAAAACCATCCTTAATAATTAATAGTTTCCAAAGATAATTGGAAATCATAGTATAGAGTTTTTTGATTTTAAATACAATCATATATTATAAATTGATTAGTATTATCTTACTAAAAGAGGGGTAAACGAGAGGTAGTCGCATGATATTAGGTTAAAGTATATGTCTTTATAAACACCGGTTAAGACTTTTTTATAAGCATCTTTGCCATGAATATGGCCAAAATAGCATTTTTTAATACCGTTATTTATAAGGACATCCATTATCTCCTTACATTCAATAGAGTTATATATAGGCGGGTAGTGAAGAAACACGACAGGTTCAAGATTAAGCTTTTTTGCGCTGTCGATTGAAGTTTGGAGCCGCCCTACCTCTCTTGCGAGTATTTTTTTATCCTCGCGGGTTTTAGAGTCGTAAAACCAACCTCTGCTGCCGCATATGGCGAAGTTGTCCACCTTATAAGCGCAGTTATGAAGAATAGATATTGTGTTAAATTGGTTTTGGTCTAAAAATCTATCTATTTTTGATCTTGTTTCCCACCAATAATCGTGATTGCCTTTTAGTATAATCTTTTTCCCGGGAAGATTATTGATGAAATCAAAGTCTTTTTTAGAGTCCTCTAATTTCATCGCCCATGAAATATCCCCGGCTATAACGACAGTATCATTTTCGCTAACGATAGCTCTCCAATTACTTTCAAGTCTTTTTGTATAGTCATTCCAACCATTAAATATGTCCATTGGTTTATCAGTACCCAAGGATAGATGTAAATCTGCTATTGCAAAAAGAGACATAGGCTTATTCCTTTCATATAATCAAAGTGTACCTCTTATGGCGGCGGGTTTCATCCGGGATTTCAATGGGGATATATAATTTCCACCATTGAAACCATGAAGAGCTAACGCTCTCCTTGTACTATTTGCAGAGAGCAGAGCGTTGCTCCGATTTAAAATCATTTTTCAATAAAGTCCAAAACACACTTTTCCATGTTAGCAACAGCGCATTCTTCGTTGAACTTTATGGGCTTATCTTTAAGCATACATACTTGCTTGGGCGCTTTTATACCCGTTTGCTTTTCGAGGCATTCTATCGCGTCAAAATCACTGCTTTGTTCTTTTAATTTATACCCTAAAGCATTTAGAGTATCGTTTGGAAATTTGTATGGGCTTGCAGTCGACACCAAAACCGTATGAGACTTGTCATTAGTTTCCTTTAAATATTTTAAATACACGTTTAGCGCAACTGCGGAGTGAGGATCAAATAGATAATGTTCTTTTTCAAAGAACATTTTAATTGTATCACTTGTTTCTTGGTCATTGCAATATCCCGCAAAAAATAAGTTGTGAATTTTTTGCTTAATTTCATGGGAAATACTGTATTCATTAAAATATTTTAGGTCATCCATATATTTTGAAATTAGACTGTCGTTTTTGTTTGAAAGGTGATATAAAAGTCTTTCGAGATTACTTGAAACCAAGATATCCATAGACGGCGATATAGTTAAATAAAATTTTCTTTTTTTGTTGTATACACCGCTTTTAATAAAGTCTGTCAATATATTATTTTTATTGGACGCGCAAATTAATTTTCCTATAGGAAGGCCCATCTCTTTAGCGTAATATCCTGCAAGTATATTGCCAAAATTACCGGTTGGTACCACAAAATTAATTTTCTCGCCAATTTTAATTTTGCTATCTTTAATAAGTTCACAATAAGAAGAAAAGTAGTAAACGATTTGGGGGAGTAGCCTGCCCCAATTAATAGAGTTGGCGCTTGAAAAAATCATGTTGTTATCGTCAAGCTTTGATTTTGCAGCAGCACTTTTAAATATATTTTTAACATTAGTTTGGGCATCATCAAAATTTCCTTCAATAGCGCATACCTTTAGGTTTTTGCCTTCTTGAGTTTTCATTTGTAGCTTTTGAATATGACTTACTCCGTCTTTTGGGTAAAAGACAATAAGTTTTGTCTTTGGGACGTCCTTAAATCCCTCAAGGGCAGCTTTCCCCGTATCGCCTGACGTTGCGACCATTATCATAACTTCTTTATCACTATATTTTTTGCCTATAGCCTTTGTTAAGAGGTTGGGTAAAAGCTGCAAGGCGACATCCTTAAAGGCGAGCGTTGGCCCGTGAAAAAGTTCTAATGACGATAGCTTATCAAAGCTTTTAAAATTGTTGTGCAAGGGAGCGGGGGTTATAGACCCGAATTTTTCTATGGTGTAAGCTTTCTTTAGACTTTCCTCGATTTCATCTAAGGAAAATTCCGTTAGGAATGGTGATAAAATGAGTTTAGCTTTTTCTATATAGTCCAAATTTACCATGCTTGATATTTGATCTAAAGAGAAAAAGGGGATAGATTCCGGGACAAATAATCCGCCCTCATTGGATATTCCCTTGGAAATAACCTCTAAAGAATCTACGTGTATGTTATTATCTCGAGTACTTGTGTATCTCATTGAACACCATCCTTTTATAAGCTTATATTAAATATTATTTGCAAAAAAGTTATAGGCATTATTCCAAAATATGTTGTTAAGCAATTCTTCTTTATAGTTTCTTTTAAGAAGATATTCATATAAAGTTTCCATACCTAGAATGCCGCCATATCCAATTGGAAGGTCTGCTCCATCCAAATCTCCTCCAAACGCTACTTTGTCTTCGCCTAAAATGGAGAGAAGATGGTATATATGCTTTTCTATGTCGCTAAGATCAGCTTCTTTTTTAGCATTTAGAAAATCCTTGCATAGATTAATACCCACTATACCATTGTTTTCTTTTATGCATTTAAGTTGGTCATCAGTAAGGTTTCTTTTGTGGCTGCAAACTTTTCTTGAATTTGAGTGAGTCGCAATAATAGGTTTTTTGCTTAAAGATAGAGCGTCATAAAAGAGTTTATCGCTTGCATGGGAGACATCCATTATAATATCAAGTTCATTCATTCGCTTTATGAGCTCCTTGCCAAATGGTGTGATACCTTTTGGATTTTCCACTAAAGCTCCGTCTCCTGCTTCACAAACGCCGTTCCATGTAAGGGTAATGACTTTCACTCCCATTTCCTTGCATCTATCAAGCAAGGAAATGTCACCGCCCAAAGCGGCAGAACCTTCGATTGTAAATATAGCACCAAACTTTTTGAGGCGTTGGGCCCTTTCTAAATCTTCTTTATCTTTGCACCTAATTATAAATTCTTGGTTTTTATTTAATTCATCTATAAGCCTTGAGTATGACCTTTCTAAGAGGTCAATGGCTTCTTTTCCTCTAAATGTATCTGGTATCCATATAGCAAAGCATTGAATCCAATTTGAAAATATTTTAGCTTTACTAATAGAAATATCGAAATCGTTTTGATAAAAACCTTGGTTTTCAAATAAGGATCTATAAAGAGTGTCGCAATGTAAATCAAAAAGCTGCATATTCTTCCTCCTGGCAAAAAGCATTTTCAATATGATTAATATTTTTTATTTTAGCTCCATTGTCTTTAGTTATAATCTCTATAACATCAAAACGGGGCTGCATATTAATAATATTACTTTCCATATAAACAAATGCAGTCTTTATTATTTTATTTCTTTTGTTTTTGGTTACGGCCTCGGCCGGTGAAACAATGGAGAGTTGCTTTCTCGTCTTAACTTCTACAAACACAATGTATTTATCGTTTTTTGCAATTATATCGATTTCGCCGTATTTACTATGAAAGTTCATCGCTTCTATGAGGTAGCCTTTAGATATAAGGTATTCTTTTGCGATTTTTTCACCCGCAGCTCCAATAATTTGAGTTTTCAATTTAACAATCCTTTAAAATCTTTTTTAGAAAGCTTTTTCTATGTATTTCACAAGGTCCATGTTCTAATATGAGCTCACGATGAAGTTTTGTTCCATAACCTTTATGTTTTTCAAACCTATAAGCGGGATATTGTTTAGCAAGTTCTATCATATATCTATCCCTAGCTACCTTTGCAAGTATCGAAGCCGAAGCAATCGACAAAGAAAGGGAATCCCCCTTTATAATATCCTTGGCATCAATTGATAGCTTAGGTAAAGCATTGCCGTCTATAAGTGCAAAGTCAGCCTTTATGCTTAAACCTTCTATAGCTCTTTGCATAGCTAGGAAAGTGGCCTCTCTTATGTTAATTTCGTCGATTTCCTTTTCACTTGCAGATGCTATATTAAATGCTAAAGCCTTTTCTTTAATTATATCAAAAAACAATTCTCGTTTTTTTTCGCTTAATTTTTTAGAATCGTTTACGCCGTCGATCATAAGACCTTTGGGTAATATAACCGCAGCTGCAAAAACAGGCCCTGCAAGAGGGCCTCTTCCTGCTTCGTCGACTCCGCAAACGAAGTTATATCCTAAAAGATTAGCTTCTTTTTCGTATTTAAGAAGATCCATTAATTCACTGCCTTTTCTAAAGTTATCCTTCCAAGCTTTGCGGCTCTAAACTCGTCGACTACCATAATGGCAGCTCTTTCAGTGTCTATTTCACCGCCTGAGATGAGCATACCTCTTTTTTTGCCAATAAGACTTAAAAGCTCGCTGCCGCTAAGGGAGGACGTATCGATATTATCAAGTTTATACCTGCTTTTAAATGAGGTATAGTGCTCCTCGTTTAAAAATTCCAAAAGTCTTATTGCGAGGAGTTCTATGTCGAGTATTTGGTCTTTGACAGCTCCCGTAAAGGCCAATTTTTCGCCAACCTTTGGGTCATCAAATTTTGGCCATAATACGCCGGGTGTGTCTAAAAGTTCAAATCCTTTTCCAATTGTGAACCATTGATTACCCCTTGTTACTCCAGGTCTGTCCTCGACCTTTGCTTTATTTCCTTTTGACATTCTATTTATAAATGATGACTTTCCAACATTAGGTACTCCAACTATCATTACCCTAATGCTCCTGCCCGTCATGCCTTTTTTATTCCAATTTTCAATTTGGTCTTTAAGAAGTAGTTTTATCGAGGAAAAGAAACCGTTAAGCCCCTTGCCTGCTCGGCAATCAATTGCTATAGCATTGATATTATGAGTTTTGTAGTATTCAATCCACTTTTTAGTCTCTATTGGATCCGCCATATCGGCCTTATTCATAAGGATAATCCTAGGTTTTGATTTTAAAAGTTCATCTAAGTCGGGGTTACGGCTGCTTATAGGGATTCTTGCATCGATTATTTCGGCAACTGCATCGACTAACTTAAGTTTATCTTGAATTTGCCTTTTGGTTTTGGTCATGTGGCCGGGAAACCACTGTATTTTTTGAGCATCGCTCATTAGCGTACTCCTCCAATTCTGGAAAATGGATATATTATGCATTGGACTTTTCCTAAAACATTATTTTTATCGATAAGTCCAACTTCTCTTGATCTTGAGTCAAGGGATCTATTGCGATTGTCCCCCATAACAAAAATATAACCTTTAGGGATTACGCTTGGGATTACACCGTCACCCTGCCTTGTGGTAAGATTTTTGATATATGGTTCATCTAATACTTTTCCATCGACAGTTACAGCGCCGGTTTGAAAGTTTATATCGAGAGTTTGGCCCTCAGTCGCGATAACTCTCTTAACAATAGGCTCTTGATATATTTCGCCGTGGCTTATTACAACTACGTCACCGCTTTTTGGGGTATATAGCATATTAGTTATTACAATTCTATCTTTATCCAAAAGAGTGTCCATCATGGAACTTCCGGATACATTGACAGTTCTAAATAAAAAAGTAAGTACAAAAATGGCAACTACTAGGGAAACAACTATAGCTTCCAGCCATTCAAAGCAACTTTTTGTTATTTCAGATGCGGGTTTTTGAGGATAATTTGTATTATTTTCTTCCATTAATAACACCTCTTAAATTTTTTAATATTAAAAAAGGGACTTACGTCCCTTTTATAAAGCTTAACCGATTCTTTCTTTAACTTTAGCAGCTTTACCAACTCTATTACGTAGATAGTAAAGTTTGCTTCTGCGAACGCGGCCTTTTCTTATTACATCAACGCTTTTAACATTTGGGGAATGGATAGGGAAGACCCTTTCTACTCCTACGCCGTATGCTACACGTCTTACTGTGAAAGTTTCAGCTACACCGCTACTTTTTTTAGCGATTACTGTACCTTCAAACATTTGGACTCTTTCTCTTTCGCCTTCTCTAATATTAACGTGTACCCTTACAGTATCGCCAATATTAAATTGAGGTAAAGTTTCTTTCATAGAGCCATTTGCAATTGCTTTTAATGCATCCATTTTTATCCTCCTAAAATTCAGGCATTCTTAACATAATTGATTATGTTAGAGGACTGCCGGTTTCAATGTCACGGTTATAAAAACCTGGCACCAAACCCCATCGCAATAATGCGACGGTATCTATATGCCTATATACTATAACATAAATCGGTATATAAATCAAGAGTTTTGATAAAAAATTCAAATATTCTTACATATAATGTATAATCAATATAAGTAATACCAAAGCAAAGTAAGATAAACACCGCTAAATGATGTTTTTATTATTACATAGGTAGCCCCTTTTATTGACAATATGCGACCAAATAGTTATAATAGCTAGGTAACAAGGGAGAAGTCCGGCAAAGGACGGTTAGTCACTCCATTAAGAAAGTGGGGTGATATTTATGACTATAGATTTACTATTAATCCTACTAATTCTTGTAGTATTATTCTTAATTCTAAAGATAGACATAAAAAAATAACCGCTCCCTCTGCAAAGTTAGCGGTTATTTTTTAAATAACCAATAATTACCTAATGGACTAAACCGTCTTTTGAGCGGTCGTCTCTTGTTACTTTTATTATATCATCGAATAATTTATAAATCAAGAATAATTTTTTAAATCTAATAGCAAATACGATATGCGCCCCAAAAGTGTCTAACCTTTGGGGCGCATATCATTTTATGGCTTTAGCCAATTGAGGACGGGACGTCCAAAACAAAAAAACCACCCGTCAGACGTGTGGTTGTGATTATATAGATAGCCCCTTTTATTGACAATATACGACCAAATAGTTATAATAGCTAGGTAACAAGGGAGAAGTCCGACAAAGGGCGGTTAGTCACTCCTTAAGAAAAGGGGTGATATTATTTATGACTGTGAATTTATTAATATTTTTATTAATACTTAAAGAATTAAGAGAAATATTTGAAATACATAAAAGCATAAAAAAATAACTGCCCCGACTAAAGTAGCAGTTATTTTTATAAAATAATGAACTTTAAGGACTAAACCGTCTTTTGAGCGGTCGTCTCTTGTTACTTTTATTATATCATCGAATAATTTATAAATCAAGAATAACTTTTTAAATCTAATAGCAAATACGATATGCGCCCCAAAAGTGTCTAACTTTTGGGGTGCATATCATTTAACAGCGTTTATTTTTTAATTAAAACTACTTTGATAATTCATCAATACAGTTTTGGCAAACATTTTTGCCTTTGAAATGAGTAATATTATTTGAGCTATCGCAAAAAGTACATTGAGGCTCATATTTTCTTAACATTATTGTGGAGCCTTCTACAAAGATTTCTAGAGAATCTTTAGGCCCTATGCTTAATAACGACCTAAGTTCTATTGGCAAAACAATTCTTCCCAAAGAATCTACTCTTCTAACAATTCCTGTTGATTTCATGAAAAACACTCCTTTATATGTCACAACTTGTCAAATAACATTTTTATTGTACTATTTTTTTCCAAATATGTCAACATAAAATTTAAAAATCGTATATTAAATTATTTATTTTATGAATACAATTTAAATAATTAGGTTAATAAGTGGTGATTAATTATGATGAATTATATATGGGGCATATTAATTGTTATAAGTTTTGTTTGTGCATTGATAACGGGTAGAATGGATGAATTATCAAATGCTGTTTTTAGTGGAGCACAAGATGCAATAACTCTTGTTATTTCCATGCTTGGGATGATGTGCTTATGGACAGGGTTAATGAATATAGCAGATAAATCGGGGATTACTACTATTCTTGCAAGGTTTTTTTCACCTATACTAACAAAAATATTTCCATCATACAAAAAAGACAGTCCTCAAATGAAGGCTATTTGTATGAATATAACTGCAAATCTTTTAGGGCTTGGAAATGCCGCCACACCTATGGGAATTGAAGCAATGAAGCAAATGCAAAAGGGAAATCCCAAACCTAAAACCGCCACAAATGAGATGGTAATGTTTGTTGTGATAAACACGGCATCGATTCAATTGGTACCCACTTTTATGACGATTTTAAGAAAGCAGCATGGAGCCTATGCACCTCTTGATGTACTGCCGGCTATTTGGATTACTTCTGTTTGTGCGTTGATTGTGGGAATTGTTGCGGCCAAAATTTTACAAAATAGGGGGAATAGGCTTGGATAAGATGAGTGCATTTATTGTACCCTCTATTATTTTTATAATAATATTTTTAGGTTTCTTAAAAAAGGTACCCGTTTTTGATACGTTTATTCAAGGGGCTAAAGATGGGATGAAATCAACGGCGATGATAGCGCCTTCTCTTGTAGGGTTGATTGTGTCGGTTAGTATGCTCAAGGCCTCGGGCGCACTTGATATGTTTACATCGTTTATTGCGCCTGTTGCAGAGATTTTACATATACCACCTATTGTGGTGCCGTTAGCTATATTAAGGCCAATATCGGGAAGTGGGTCGATAGCGTTTCTAGATACAATATTCTCGAGTACGGGAGTAGACAGTTTTGCAAGTAGGGTGGCTTCAGTAATGATGGGGTCGACTGAAACGACATTTTATGCTATAGCGGTATATTTTGGGGCTATAGGTATAAAGAATACAAGGCATACCATTCCTTCGGCATTAATAGCAGATTTGACGGGATTTATTTTATCGATTATAACCGTAAGCATCCTATTTGCCTAGCGGCAGGCAGGACGCAACCCAGGTTAGGTTCTATGTAGATGTTTCCCGCCTGCGTCAGGGGTTTATGCAAGGAGAAGATTTTCACCTAGCGGTGGGC
>CAKSRC010000025.1 GCA_934486915.1 uncultured Eubacteriales bacterium | reverse complement strand
GTCGGCGGATTTGATATAACGCTTGCCGCAAGGGATGTTTCTTATGCCGCGATTCCCGATTTGCGGGAAAAGTATCACGCCGGAGAAAGCAAGGAAGCGCTTATACGGTATTATGAGTCGGAAAATATGAGGCTTGGTATATCTATAAAAAGAGCGCAGCCGCACCCGTTTGACGGTGCAGATCTGCGCCACCCGATAGAAAGCCGCCGCGCTTCTGTTATAATGGGCAAATTTGCGGGCGGAGTATACTGTAAGCTCGAAGAAGAGCTTGACTGCTTATGCGGCTATTCCGCCGAGCAATGCGACGCAGATTTCCATATAGGGGATAAGGTAATAATAGTTATAACCAAGTACAGCTATGAGCGCCGCCTGATATATGGTAAGATACTTGCGAGATGGTGATAATACCTATTACATTGCGCGAGGCAAACGAGTTTATGGGACAAAGGTTAAATTTGCTAATAAAATTGCAGAAATCTTGAACATTGAAGAAAAGACAAAGGACGGGTAAATCACCGTCCTTTCATAAAAACTATTAAATTAGTAAAATCTTAAACAATCTTAAATCTTTCTATTTAAAGAAAGTCTCAAAACAAAATTTGTTTATATATATGACGCTTACTTTTCTCTGTAGGCCTTAGGAGAAACTCCAAACTTTCGTTTGAAAGAGTGGCTGAAGGAATACACATCAGAAAAACCGCACTGAATTGCTATATCAGAAACAGGCTTTGATGTATTTAAAATTAATAGTTCTGCTTTATTCATGCGAACATCCCTTAAAAATTCTTGTGGTTTCTTTTTATATACATCATAAAAAACACGTCTGAAATGCCTTTCGCTCATGCCTGTCATTTCTGCGACCTCTCTGATTTTTAAATCAGAACGGCTGTAATTTCGGTTAAAATAATCAAGAGCAATTTCAATTTTATTTGCCGTTTTATAATTGATCTTATCAAAAACAAGGTCATTGTAAAGTTGACCTATTATCTGATATAAAATTCCATTGCATATAATCCGAGAACCGGGCAAATCAAGACTATATACATCAAAAGCCGCCCGAAACAATTTTTCGTATTGGTATGCCTTTATTTTCGAGCAAACAGTTTCAAACGGCAGATTGCGATTTAATGAAGTCGGGCTTGTGTCAAAATTAAAATTGACTGCAATATACGAAACGGCATCGCAACCGTATGCACTGCTTTTATCTACAGAGCCTTTGGCTATATATGCAATCTCTCCCTGTCTTATCTGCATGGTCTTTCCTTGTTTTTCGTATCCGAGTGTTCCGCCTGTAACAAAGGCAAAACTATCGTGATTTCTGGGTTTGTCGAAAATACAAGGATTGCCGCTTGTTAGTGTGTCACAAAAAAACACCGCATCATTAGTATATACCATCATTTCTGTTTGCATTTTTCTTTTCCTCTTTTTGATTTTATTATATCACAGATTTTCAGCTTTTCAATAATAATGTCCGTTTAAAACAAATTTATTATTTTTAAAACATTTACATTTTAAAATTCTGCCATATAATAAATACAAAGATAAATTTTAAAAAGGTGAATAAAATGAGAAAGACTTTGGTTACAGGTGCAAGCAGAGGTATAGGATATGCAATTGCAAAAAAACTCTCCCAAAACGGTTACGCGGTAGTTATAACGGGGCGTAATATTAAAACACTTGAGTGCGTTTCTCACGAGCTCGGAGAAAATGTATTTCCTATGGTTTGGGATGCGGCGGAATTTAATAAAGCAGATGAAAAAATAAAGGAAGCTGCAGCAATACTTGGCGGACTTGACATAGTGGTAAATAATGCCGGGATTTTTGCTCAAAGAAACGAATGGGATAAAAACAGCCTTTTAAGCACAACGGAAAAAGAATGGCAGAGTGTTATAAATGTTAATGCGAGTGCGGTGTTTTTCACAATGCAGGCAGCAGTCAATCATATGCTAAAAAACAAAACAACAGGCAATATACTAAATATCACATCGGTAGCGGGAGAAGAACCGGTTTACGGTGCATACGGAGGCTCAAAAATTCTTGCAACCGCCTTGACACGCGGCTGGGGCAAAATGTTCGCGTCCGATGGGATAACCATAAACGGAATTGCACCGGGACCTGTGGCGACAGAAATGAACAACTGGCATGAAGGAGATTCTATGAAGCATGACAGAATACCCTTCGGACGCTTTGCAACAATAGATGAAATTGCCGATCTTGCAATGTACCTTTTGAGCGAAAAAGCAAAAATGATATGTGGTGAAACCGTTATCATCGACGGCGGATATTCAATCAGATAATATACGGAGGACAAATAAAATGAATGAAAGAATAGAAAAATTAGTTAACAAAACCGTTTCGGGCGAAATGTATGTTTACCCTGTCAAAACGGAATATGACCGTTGCGACTTGTTTTTGCCGCATATAAAAATGTCGGCTAAAAGAGTATGTGAATATATAAGAAATCAAGAACCGTTAATCGTTCCCGAGTCATGCTTTACGGGACTGATTAAATTTGATGACAGCGTGGAGGGAGATATTTTCAGTCGGCTTGGACATGAGAATTTAAAGAAAGTCAACAAAAGCTTCTATAACCGTCCCGTTGATAATCTGCTTACGTTTGAGTGGCAGCATTCGGTAGGCGATTTTGCTAAAATCATTAACGGCGGAATAGTCGGTATTAAAGATGAAATTAACAACTCAATCGAAAAACACAAGAATGATTCAGAGGCAACTCAATTCTTGGAAACGCAATCTGATATATGTGACGCTTTGATTGATTGGGCGAGTAAATGCTCCGAAAAAGCACTGAGTTTTTCTAAAACCGTGTCAAATGAAAAGTATAGGAAAAATCTGGTTAAATTGTCACAATCTCTTAAAAAGGTACCGAAAAAACCTGCAAGTAACTTTTATGAAGCGATTTTGTCGCTTTACGTTTGCTACGGCTTTATTCCCGACAGTATCGGATTAATCGACAGGTATTTATATCCGTTTTATAAAAAAGATGTAGAAAAAGGTATTTTAACCAAAGAGGAGGCGTCTGAATATTTGCAGGAATTATTCTTAATGCTGCAAGGGAGAGTACATATTTCTAGCTATTTATTTTACCGCGGCGGTGAATGTCATTTTTGTGTAGGCGGATACCTTGAAAACGGCGAGGACGGTTTCAACGAATTATCAAAGTTGATTGTTGATTCGCTTATGGAGTTGCCTACATGGATACCACAGATTTCTCTGCGATGGACACGGAAAACTCCGCATGAGGTGTTGCATTATATGATGGATTGCGAGAGAAAGGATCCCAACAAGCGTATTGCATTTGTTAATGATGAACCACGCATAAGCGGCTTGATGAAATACACAGGTTTTTCATATAAAAAAGCGATAACTTACTCAATGATCGGCTGCAACGAAATTGCACTCCCCGGTGGAATTGTTTTCGGTTTTGATCCGATGAATATCGTTAGATGCGTCCAAAATACTTTCTTTAATCGGAGAGAGGATATTGTTAAAACAAAAACATTTGATGAGTTTTATGATATATTCCAAGAAGAAATGTTCAATGATTTATGGGAAGCCGACAAAATCGGTCAGGGATTACAAACCGTACGCAGTCGCGACTGTAATTTGGTGAGCAATATATTCATTGACGGCTGCATAGAAAACGCAAAAAGTGTTACACAGGGAGGAACCGATACATATATTGCTATCGGACTGCTTATAGGTATATCAAATGTAATAGATTCACTCTCCGTGACAAAGCAGTTGGTTTTTGATGAAAAGAAAATAACAATGGAAAAATTGATTGACGCTCTGCAAAATAATTGGAACGGCTACGAGGATTTAAGAGAATACATCCTAAAAAAAGGAATGTTTTTCGGCAATGACGATGATTGTTCAAATAGTATTGCCAACAGATTCTTTAAAAGTCTTGATAATTGGAATACCGGCGATAATTATTTGAAAAAGCCGTGGGTGTTCGGCAATCTTATCGGATATAACGAACATAATAAATTTTTCGGTAATAATACAAAAGCCACTCCGGACGGAAGATTTGATGGAGATATGATAAATTTCGGTATCGGTCAGTTTGAGGGTAAGGACAGAAACGGACTTACGGCACTGCTATCCTCGGTGGCAAAATGTGATCCCTATTCAATATTGACGGGTCCGAGCGTTACAAATGTTTTGCTTGATGAACAACTGGTGAAAAAAGATGAAAATTTTGAAAAGCTTGTTTACCTATTTGAATCGTATTTTAAAATGGGCGGAACTCATTTCCAGCTTACATATGTCTCAAAGGAGGATTTAATTAACGCGAAAAAAACGCCCGATAAATACAAGAATTTGCGAGTAAGAGTTTCGGGTTTTTCCGATTATTTTGTATTCTTAAATGAAAGTTTGCAGGATGAAATAATTAACAGAACCGTACATGCAAGATAGGAAGCGTTGTTCATGAATAAAGCGAACATTTTTGATATTCAAAGGTCTTCTTTTGTTGACGGTCCCGGAATACGAACTACAGTGTTTTTCAAAGGTTGCAACTTAAAATGCAAATGGTGTCACAATCCCGAAAGCCAGTCATCAAAACCGCAGATAATGTTTTATAAAGACAAATGCACCGGTTGCGGCAGATGCAGCGGTCTGACCGTAAAAAATACTGAATTTGTCTGTTTCAATGATGCAAAACAAATTTGCGGAAAGGAATATACTGTCGAAGAAATTTTTAATATTATACAAAAAGATAAGTTGTTTTACGAAACGTCAAACGGCGGCGTCACCTTTTCGGGTGGTGAATGTATGCTTCAAATTGATTTTCTGTTCGAAATACTGAAAAAATGCAAAGAGAACAACATACATACCGCTGTTGATACCGCAGGATTTATTCCGTGGGAGAGTTTTGCGAAAATACTCCCATATACAGATCTGTTTTTATACGACGTCAAAGCTTTTAACAATGATGTACACAAAGAATTTGTCGGTGTAGAAAACAGATTAATTTTAAACAATCTAAAGAAACTCTTTGAGACTGGGGCGAACATTTTGATAAGAATACCCGTTGTTCCAACGGTTAATGATTCGACAGAAGAAATGAAAAGCATCAAAGATTTTCTTACACCGTATAAGCCTAATGTCGAACTTTTAGCATATCATAAAATGGGAGAACATAAATACAATGCGCTTGGAATGGATATGACATCATTCAACATTCCTTCCAAAGAAAAAATGGCGGAATTAAATGGAATTTTTCAACATAAATGAGTAATGCAGAAAAATCCATTGCAAATATTTTTGTCGAAAGGAAATAGAGGGCCTTGAGCAAATAGAACTCATTTTCGGGTGAAGTTTGAGACTCTTCTGAGACGGTGTTCTAGACTGATGCCAATAAAGCATACGGCAAAAAAAATCAAACGGGCATATCACATTCGGACGGTCGTTCAGTTTTTTTTAATTCGCCACTCAATTGGTAGGCTGCGAAAAGCACTGTAAATTAACCCTTTTCAAAAAAATTGAACGTCTCTAAAAAATCAGAAACCTTGAATGTCTGCTTTTTCCGATCCGTAGGCAAACGCTGCGGTAGAAAGGCGCAGCCGCCCTTGACATGCCTTGCTCTTTCTGCTATTATGCAAATATGGCGTGCAAGCCGATTTACGTCTCACACGCCATTCATCATTTTTGCTTTTTTATACCGTATTTTGGACTTTACACATAATTTGAAGAAGAACCCATTAACGAAACGGGAATATTCTACTTGTAATCCAACTTTTTGACACATGCTTTCGATTTCCTTTTGCCTAAATCGTTTGTCACGTACTATAAGCTCTACGGGTAATGAGCGACCATGTCTAAATTGTTCTCTACGATATATTAAACCTGTTTCTATATCTACTAAATAATAATCCGGATTAAAAATATTACCTGTGGTTTCCATTATATTACTTGGTTTTAGTTTTAGCAAGGCTTGAGCATCTTCGTTTAATACAAATTTATTTTTTGCTTGAGCAAGAGTAAGCTCATAATTCATAACCGAAATTAACGCTATACCACCTGATCGCAAGTGATTAGATATATTTTCCAATATTCGTATGTTTTCTTCATTATCAGCATATGTACCGATAACATCATATAAACATATTGCAGCATCTGCATTATTACATATCGAAGTTGTGCGACAATTACACCTGTCGTTCTTCTGAAACCTCCTCATTTTTATAAAGTGAATAGATAGTGTTTTTATCTATTTCAAGTTGTTTCTTTAAATCGTTTGATGGATAATTAATTTTTGAACCTTGAAAACTAAACCAGCGCACAGTAAACATGTTTTTTATAAACCAATTTGGGAGTGGTTTTAGACTATGCGGATTTTCATAAATTATTGTTGAATTTGGAAAACAAAATACAACGGCATCTATTTTTGAGTTGGTTTCACTATGAAATCTACCGTTATGTTGCATTATAGGAGTTTTTTTGGAATTATATATAAGGTTGTGGTTTTCATAAATCGGCATTCTTTTTTCTCCAAAAAATGCATACCACAATTCGTTTGAGTAAATTGATTCCTGCGAAGTCATTACAGGGCAAGAGCTTAATGCTCTTTTGTATAACATATTAACATGATGTTCCTGTAAATCCACCCACAAAACCGAAGGCGTTTTTTCATCGAACTGCTTTTCATTGCTTTTAATTTGACACAGTTTATGTATCACGTTCTCTGCAATACAGCTTGCGTTTTTTCTGCCAAACGGGACAACACTATGTTCTCGAATAACAATCCTTTGATTAGTGGGAAATTCTCTGTGTGAATTAAACTCTTTTAGAGCATTAAACTCATCACTATTGATTTGTACCGTGTTTACTTCAATATATACTTTTTCTCCATTTTCATTGCATACATAAAAATCGGGAGTAGGAGTTCGTTCTGTTGCAATTTCTCTTACGTAGTCATGACCAAATGCAGAGAGTAAATACCCGTAACAACAAAGTTCTCCCACAGCAGCTGTTGCATTATTAATGTCATTCCCATCAAGTAAACGCTCTTTATTTTTTGTCAACCAGTTAAAATCATATTTTTTAACGCTACCAAAAGCGGAAATAACATTATATTTCGTATATCCAATAGAGTTGCTACTATCTTTAATTTCTTGGGCAAACAAATATACAAGCGGGTTATCGTTTCCATTAGATGATGCTTTGCATTTAAGAATATCCTCGTTGCATAGATATCCTTCAAAATATTTTTCAATACACATAATTACACCTTCTTAAACAGCATTGTATTGCACGCACATAACCATTCAGTTGATTAATGCCACCTCGGTGAAAGGGTAAACCGCAAGCCATTCAAACTCCGTTTTGATCTTTACAAATTATAAATTGTTTAAAAGCAGATGAAATTTATTGCATGTCGATCCTCGCAAAGTAGACTGGATTGTACCAATAAGATTCTATTTCGGATAAAATTAGCTGATTTTTCCTATAATGTGTTTCCCTGTTGCAATCAGAAATGACCAGTCCCATGTAAAAATATGTTTTTAAATGGTTTTCTTCAAGAAATCTATTTTTTATATTTGCTATTATAGTATAATTGTTATCTGTTTTATAAAAATCAGCATTTATCAAATCATCACCTAATATTGTATTTTTATTATTAAGTACATCGCAAACCACTATCTTAATTTCATCGTCAATTAATTTCGGAAAAAAGAAAATGCTCTTATATGAGTATTTCTCTGTACCACATAATAACAAGTGAACACCGTCACTTCCCAAAGTATTATAATCATTGATTTCGCTAATAGATAAATCAGAATTGGAAACTTTAAAAATTATCCTCAATCCTTCTGTTGTTTTCTTAGTTTCAACATTGCAGCTGATATCTTCATTTTCTCCATCTTCGGACTTTTTAGTAAGTAAAATTGATTCACCTGATTTTTTATGTATATTCTTCCCAATCCGCTTATCCCAATTAACATCTATATAATCAGAAAGTATAGAATCAATATTGTCATTCGTTTTAATCTCAGCGTTTATCAAAAATTTATACAATTGATCTCTTTCATCTTCAATATACTCGTGCTGAAATACCATATCAATAAAACTTTCGGGAAAAGTGTTAGGAAATATTTCAAGAATATCCATTATCATTTTTTTGAAAGAAATGCGTAGCTTTTGTTTTTTGATATCCTCAATAATATCTTCCCATTTAATTTGATTATAGTATTTTTCTGAAAACAGGGCAATTTCATAAGCACGGTAAAAAAAACGACCAGCTTTCGGAATGGTTTTATTTGCGAAAATATTATACAAGCTTCCTGCACTCAAATATGTATCCATATACAAATGATATATTAAATGCAATAATGTGGCTGTGGTATTAAATGTCAAAAGACTCTCGTCATTTATTTTCATTAAATTAATGTTTGATTTTAAATAGTTTTCCTCAACCCCTATCATTGGATGATAAATACTTTTATGTAATTCAATAAAAAACATATCATTATTTAAAACAACATGATGATCTGCTGACATTTTTTCAGGTTTGGAAAAATTATATCCTAAATTTAACAGAATGTTCGCTGCAGTTTCAAAAGATCCTTCTAAAACAAATAAATCAATATCACCTACTTTTCTCATATATGTTTTCGGGTAAAGTTGATGACTTAAGACTAATCCCTTAAAAAAAATTGCAGAAATATTGTTTTTGAAAAACACTTTGTTTATTTTTGCGATTTCTTTCTGTGTTGCCAGTTCATAAATTCTATTAGAAAGAATACTTTTCTTTGTTGATTTGTTTTCAAAATCGGGATAAAGATGAAAAGGCAAGCTATTCTCGATTAAGATATTGTTCTTATCATTTAATGTTTTGTAATTGTTTTCAAGATAATATAATATTTGTTCATCACATTTCATTAATTTAATCCTTTCAAACATTCTTTTAATGAATTATTTTATTGATACCACTTTGCCTGTGTAGAAAAAAACTCTCTATATGAATCATTATTCAGCAATTCTTTATGTGTCCCTTTTTGTATGATTTTACCGCCTTTCATATAAATAACAATATCAGCCTGCTTAACTAATGCCATCCTATGTGTTATAACTATAACGATTTTATCATTTTTTACATTATTCATAATATCTAAATACATTTTTTCCTCTTGAATGGGATCTATCATTGCGGTTGGTTCATCTAAAACAATAATATTATTGTTGCGATAATAACCTCGTGCAATAGCAACTTTTTGCCATTCTCCACCTGAAAGATCGGTTCCTCCAAAATTCTTAGATAAAATAGTATTATATCCGTTTGGAAAGACATTTGAGTTGACATCAATTCCTATTTCGTTTGATATTTTATCTAATCTTACGGTATCGTGAGTCACATCAAAATCACTAATTGAAATATTATCTGCAAGATTAAAATAATATTTATAAAAGTTTTGAAAAACGGCGGATTTATTTTTGAACAATGACTCATGTGTAATGTTGTCAGTATTTACATTATTTAAATATATTTGCCCATTATCTGGTTTATATAAACCCAAGATTAATTTTGATAATGTTGTTTTGCCAGAACCATTTTCACCAACCAAGGTGACTAATTGACCTCTTTTAAATTTAAAATTGACTTTTGAAATTGCGGGTTCATTTCGCCCTGGGTAAGTAAAATCAATATCCTTAGCTTCAATTAAATTAATAGTATCTATTGATACATCTCCAAATTTGCGGTTTGGCAATTCTATAAATCTTATAAAGCTAATGATCGCCGAAAAATCATCAGTAATAATAGGTCCAATTCTATTAGATAAAATATGTTCTATATTTGAATGAACACTATTTAATGAGTAAAATACTGTTGCAAAGATACTTATTGAGATGCTATTATCCATCAAAGAATAGTACAACATAAAAATGGCAACAAAATATCCTAATAATGTAATGACCTTATTAATAATGTTTACTACCTGTTCTTTATTATCAAGTTTCCACTGTTTTTTTATTAATAATTCACTTACATACATATATAAAGAATAAAAATACTGGAAACAACCTAAATGGCGAGTTTCTTTAAAATATTCGAGTTCGCAAATATATGATTTGTAACTGTTTTTTTTTCTCTTGAGTGGCGCCTCTTCATCTTTATATTTAATATGGTACTTTGTTTTTATTAATTGATTTAAAATAACAGGAATGCAAACACAAAATGGGGTAAAAAATAATAATGGTTTGATTTTCATCAAATACAAGCCGATCAGCATTAAATATGGTATATCATAAAAAAACAAACTAAGTATATTTAGAACATAATATGAAACTGAATATACTCCGTCTTCTGATTTTTCCACTAAATCTAAAAAATTTGGATCTTCATAAATAAGCGGATCAATCGTGTAGGCTTTTTTATGGGTCAATTCTGAAAATTTTGTCAAAGAGATTTCGCATATATATTTAGCTATTAAATCACTAAATGCTCCCAGTAATTCTTTGGAAATTAGAATAATTATTAGCCATAGTATTGCCCTCAATAATTCATAATCAAATGCTGGTTTTAATTGTACAAGATTAAAAAGATTAGATGTCGCAGAGATTATAGCAACACCGTACAAACTATATATTAAAAATAAAAATATCTCTACAACAAATAGAAAAGGAGAATTGGCAAAAGCCAACGGAAGGATTTTTTTAATTACATATCCTTGTTTAATTGCATTATTTTTCATATATACCTTCCTTGTTGTTTAATGTACATGTCATAATATTGTCCTTTTTTATTCATTAAGTATTCGTGATTTCCTTGTTCAACTATAGTTCCATTTTCCAAAACAAAAATTTGATCCAACATTTTGGTCACTCCAAGCCGATGGCTAATAGTTATTGAGGTTTGATTATTATTCTTTTTGGCAAAAAGACTATAGATGCATTCTTCTAGAATTGGGTCGATAGAAGATGTGGGTTCATCTAAAATATAAACGTTAGAGTTACTCATCAACAATCTAGCAATTGCGATTCTTTGCCATTCTCCTCCTGAAACATTTTGTCCCAAAGAATCAATTTTTCCAAGTTCGGTGTTGATTCCATTAGGAAGTTTCTCAATTAAAGTATTCAATTTTGTCGCTTCAAGTGATTTTTCTCTATTTAAAAAAACACTTCTCTCATCACTTTTATATCTCATAGCTCCAATATCAATATTTTCTTTTAGAGAAACCTGATATTTGGCATAATCCTGAAATAGTATTCCAAACATAGCCTTTATATTAGAAATATTGAATTCCCTAATATCTTTTCCATTGATAAGTATTGTGCCATCATATTCTTTATATAAACCTATAATAAGTTTAATAATAGTGCTTTTACCCGAACCATTTTTCCCAATAAACGCATATGAATTTCCTTTTATAATCTTAAATGAAACATTATTTAAAACAATTCTATTAGTATTAGGATAACTAAAAGACACATTCTTAAACTCCAATGATTCAAAAGATACTTCATCGGCAGGTTTAATTAAAACATTTTCGTTAAAATTATATTTGTTAAAATCATTAAGGTCACAAATAAAAGATTTTATTTGTGCTATTTTAATAGCCAAAGATGAGAGTGTGGAATTAATACAGGCATTTAAGTCAATAATATTGTTAACCATAGAGATGAACAATCCAATAGTTATTATTTCAATAAAAACAGCTTTCACCATTGAGACCATAAAAAAACCTATTAAAATCCAAGAAATTACAAAAGGAATTTTTAATTGAAATTCCACTTTTTTGTTTATGATTATTTGATTTTTGAAATATTTTTTTCTTAGTGAGATCCATTTTTTTTCAATTTTATCTGAAAATTCAAACAATGTTCTTTCATCCACAACATCCCTGCTTTTTAAAATATGGGTTTGATGATTCATCTCTAAATCATCCTCAAAATGAATTTTATAAAATTCGTATACTTTTTTACCACTTTTATATGAAATTATAAAAATAGGCAGAGAAGATAGAGCTATAAACAATCCTATCCACCATAATTTTGTATTAAAAAAAACGATTAATAATCCAGTAATTCTAACAAACAAAAGCAAAATAGAAAGTGACATTTGATATGCATTGTATATATAAGCACTAGCACCGGATAAAACTCTAATGCTGTTTTCATATTCTTTTTTAGATTCAATATAACTATATTCTAATGAGGCTACTCGTTTTATGCCTTCATAATCACAATATCTTGATAAGTCAACTTTCAGTTTTCTATGCACAATAGAAAATACAGAAGAAAATAGAAACTGTATGGCCATAACCGAAGCAACACCAAACAATGAGTTATAAATCGTTGTAATACTTTCGCCATTTATTACATTGTCTATAAAATTTGATATGGCAAACATTAAGATAGTAGGCAAAAAACCTTCTACTATGTTTTGTAAAATAATTGCGCACGAACAGATGGGCGAGATTTTAAAATTTAAAAAAATCAAACCCAATACATTATATTTTTTATTAAACATAATAAATCAACTATTTGTTTCACAACCTGTTTGGCAAGAAACACAAGTTCCCTCACATTTATTTAATTCAGAATCTTTCTTTGCTAAAATCTCTATATCTTCGAGATCTTGAGCATCTAGACCCAATTCTTTGATGGTTTCTTTAATTTTTTCAATAGAATAATTTTTTCTTTCGAACATTTTAATCCTCCTAAAATGTAAAAAGTGAGCACACAATAAAATTAACTATTTGATGTGCATCCAGACTGGCAAAGTTGACATGAATTCTGACACTTAGTACATGTACCACTACAAGCTGCAAGTATTTCTATATCTTCTAAATCACTTAGGTCATAACCCATTTCGTTTACAATAGAAGAAAGTTCCGATAAAGTTAAATTTTTAATATCCATATTCAATAATCCTTTCGTAAAAAGTTGTGTGCTCACTTTTACAAGCTTAATATTTAGTTTTTAAAAACCTATTAAAACATTCACATATTTCATTATAATCTGAAGACATTCTTAATTCGTAATAAGGGAGGCTCATTAATTTTTTAAATGCTATCAGATAATTATCATTTAATGAAATTGCCTTATGAGTACTGCATGAACGAAGTGTTTTTTTAAAAAAATGTTCGGGAACCGCTGAGTTTATTGAAGTTTTCTCCCATCCTTTTGAAATCCAAAACACAGAATCTAATATAATATTACTTATTTTTTCATTAAACATCGTTTCATGTTGTGTTGCGTAATTCTTTGACATTGTCAAATTATTAGGTCGCGTATCTCTTATTTGAGTTACAATAGGACATCGGTGTAGCTCAATATGATCCTCGCGTTCCCCCCAAAAAACAATGTCATCATTTATAGGCTCAAATCCATTACAAATTAAATTGGAATAAAGTGTTGATTTTCCTTGATGACTTCCCGACATGAAAACATACCCTCTGTTTCCTTTTGAAACCGCCGACGCATGTAAAGTATAAATGTTATTTTGCGATAAATATGTTGATAAAACTTGTTTAATTGCAAATTTTGAATATTTTATTGCATCAATACGGTTACTGACAACAGAAGTAAAACTATTATCAGAAAAATTATGTATATGTAAAGATTCGTTGGGATAATGTGATTTATGAATTTTTATATTCGAAGTATTAATCACTTCATTATACACATCTTTAATATACATAGGATGAGTTTTTGGAGTGAAAACACAATCATCATAATTTTCATAATCATATCTACGTGGGAAAATATTTGTATCTATTAACAAAACTATAGTACCTAATATTTCACCCTCGTTCCTCTGAAGAATATAATCGTTAAAATACACTTCATCTAAATAATCCAATAAGTTTGAGGAAAACTCAATATACTTATTATCGTATTTTAAATACACCTTTTCTAGAGATATGGCATTTGGAAGGAATACTACATAATCATTTACATCATTTTTGTTCAACATATACACTCCTGCAGTTTTGAGAATGGAGTCCCGTTTTTTAAATAGCGCTCATAGTAGCAGCTATAATATATGCATTTTTGGAATTTTTTGCAATTTGCGCATTCTAAATTTTCAAATAACTGCTGTTTAGGAGTCAAAAACTTAAAAGCTAAATCGCTATTCCATATCTCATTCAGAGATTGTTCTGTAATATTTCCTAAATTTAACTCTTTAGCGTTATAATCCTTGAAACAATAACTTACATCACCGTTTTCGTTCAAATATAATGTATGTATTAATGAACCGCAAATGTGTAGTTTCTTTTTAAACTTATATTCTAAAGACATACCGCTTTTTTCGTATTTTTTAAATTCTAATAGAAGTTCATAGATATCTTTTTCAGATGGCACAAGTGGATCGGTAATGTCTCCGGAATAAAGATTAAAACCAACATTATATATTTTTTCTGATAGACAAGTTTTTAGAAGATAAGAAATACTCTTAATATTGATGCTAGTTATAACGCACTTTATTTTATATTTAATTTTTGAGTTCCTTATTACTTTGAGAGATGAACAAATTTCTGATTTGCTACTCTTTACATTTAACTGTTTTAATATATCATCATTGAGAGAATCAACACTATATTGAATTTCGCTCAAACCAGCTGTAATTAAATTATACATGATATTTTCAGAAATAGGCGTTTTTGTGGAAAGAAATGAATTAATACCGCAGCACTTTATTACTTTAATTATTTCAAAAATATTTGGATGAATCATCGGATCGCCGCCGGTTAATATTACTTTTTCACATCCTTTTTCTTTAGCCTGTTTAAAAAAATTTGCTAAAGAGTTTAGCGACACAAATGAACTACCATACATAGAATTAGAGTTCGTTTTATTATGACAATATATACAAGAAAAATTACAATGATTAGTAACATTAAAAACAATTGTTTTAGGCCCAGAAAAGCGATTTGCCCTTAAAATATCAAAATACAAAGGTTTTATTTTTTGGATATCTAATATTTTTATAGATGCACATTCTTTGGATGGAATTATTTTATTACTTGTAATGATAAAATTGCCAAAAAAATTATTAATCTTATCTATATAAGATATTAAATCGATGTTTTCCCCGAATATCAGTTTAGCTGATTCAATAATATTTTTTAGCTTATATTCTCCGGTAAACCATTGTAAAACCACTCCCATTACGGGAGACACAACATATTCCTCATTTTGATTAGAGGTTTTTACTACAATTTTTTCATCTTTGGAATAAACCTTAAATTGAGGAGATATTGCTATATAATCATCATTTAAATATTTCATTAATTTCTCCTTGACTATTTTCTAAAATTTTGCGTATTAAAGAATTGTGGATAGCCTCGATGGAATTGTGACAAATACTGGATATGATTTTTTTTATAGAGCCATAATTAAAATCATCCTCTTTAAAATACCTATAGGTTTTATATATAAATAAATTCAAAGAAGACAAATTCTGAAATTTACATAAATACTCCAACAAAACTTTTTCATATACAAATTTATAATGACGTTCAAAGTTAAAATCATTTGAACAAAGAAACGCAAAAAATTCATATTCAACAAAATCTCTAAATTCAAAAAGTAGTAATGTTTTTGAATCAAATAATTTTATAGTATTTGAAAGCATTATATTCTTGTGCGTACAATTCCATACGTGACAATAATATTCCATCAATATTTTGAGGTTAAAATACTCATTAGAGCATTTTAGTTCATCAAAATACAGACAAAACAAATTGTTATATGTAATACACTTTCCCAATATATGCTTATCCGTTTTTAGACAATTGTTTTCTATCGGCGATAAACCAAGGAATTTCATATCAGATATGCCGCCGCTATAAACTATACATGGTTTTTTAGAATATTTTTCAACGATGAATTGTATAAGATCTTGAGTTGAGATTTGAAGAAAAAGCTCAGGCGTAATATATGTTGGTGTTTTTAAGACATTATCAAAAGCCAAAGACTCGATTTTTAAAACATTACTTAGTCTAGTGTTTTTTAAAGCTATTCTATTTTCATCTAAAATCCTTTTTTTCTCATTTTGAACTATAGCATCTGATATCAAACAGATAGATTTTTCAATTAATTCATTTTGTATTTTTAAGCTTTTATGGGAATTTTCAACAAGACATTTTGAGTAAAAACATGTATATTCTTTGTTTAAAAATGCATTAGCCTCAACACAAAAACTACCATCACTCATAAATTGCATTTCAATAATATGTTCTGCTAAGTGTGCAATCCCTTGAGTAAACCCTGTATCATCTTTCATCCCCACATCGTAAATGGCATGTAAACAGGCATAATCCAAATTATGATTTCCTATAAGTAAATCAAATTCTGGTGTAGAATAAAACAAATAATCACATCCCTATCGGATAATATAACCTTCTTCCCCAAAAGGACATGCAGGGTCAACATCAAAATAATTTCCATATCTTTGATATGACCTAACATAACAACGCCTATAAAAGCAGTTATCAAAAATATTACAAGTATAACATTTTGTACCAATGTATTTTTCTTTAAAGAATGATGGATCATTAAAGTTGCTTAATTCCTTTGAATTCCATGTTTCAAGTATCCCTTGTTCATTTAAATTTCCAGCAGCAAAATCATCACAATGATTTAATGAATCGCAGAACATGACAGCTCCATCAAATCTAACTGACATACTTCCAGTAAACCCACCACATATCACTCGATCACCACGGAAAGTGTCTTGATATAATTCATGAGTAGTTAAGTCGGTACCCACATTATTCTCTTTTAAATAATTCAACAATGAAGGAATCTCATTATTTAACCAAGCAAATTGTTCATTTGTGGGATATAAGGTATCACTGTGCCTATTAGCAGATATGTAATAATAAGAAAATCTTAAATGTTTTACTCCCAACTCAACTAAAAACCTAATTGTTTCGGGAATATCATAAATATTCAACGATGTAATTACTGATTTTGTAGTAACCTCAATGCCTGCATTCATTAAATTATGAATAGTTGCAATTACTTCATTAAATGCATTTTTAACCCCCAATAATTTGTCTACAGATTCAGGGATATGAGAATCAATACTTACTTGCATTTCTTTAAGACCTATTTCTGATATTTTTTTTGCTAGGTCTTCAGAAACATACGCCTTTGTAGATGTTCCCCACTCATTTGGGAAATAATCAATCATTACTTTTAAATATTCGTCAATGTTTTTAATAATAAATGGATCCCCGCCACTTATTTCAATATTTGAAACGCCAATAGCTGCTGCTTCCTTTATAATTTCTTTAAATCTATTAACTGAAAGGAACTCTTTATTTTCGACAATCTTATTTGTGAACTTGGCACCAGCAAAACAATATATACATCTTCTAGGACAAAAATCTGTCAAATAAAACTTGATTTTACTGGGTATTTTTTCTTTAGTAATGGGGCATAAAAAGGTTTTACTTCTATTTAATATATCTATTTCATCCTCAATTTTTATAATAGATGGAGATTGAGATAGTTCAATATAGTTTGTTAATCTGTGAATAATTTTTAAAACAATATTATTGGCCTTTTCGGTTGAAAAACCATTTATAGTAGATAAAACACCTGCTATATCTTCAACAGAGGAACCAGTAAATAGTCTATTCAATACAAACGCAACATAAGGATTGAGATATACGCACTCATCACCCTGATCCGATAGTATATAGTTGCAATTGTTCGCCACACCTAATCTATATTGTTTTTTTAATTTATATCCCATATTTATATCCTCCGTTTTTATATTAAATTTTTAATAAATGGTAAAAAAGCGCAAACCGACCCTCAATAATCAGCTTGCGCTTAAAAAAATAACAATATATAAATGCATAATTATAGTTTCAAAACCAACTACACTAAAAAGGATCACCTTTCATAGATACAACTCCCAACCTGTTTGATACTAGTATACCACAATTTTTCGATTACGTCAATTAAAAGTTAATTAATTTACAATATACGTAAATTCTCAAAGTAAATGCAACAGTAGAATTTACGATTGCATTTAGTGAGAGAAAGATTTTGTGGCAGCATTAAGTCTGAGAAAAGGAGGTCTCAGACAATGAGCAAAAACAAACATTTAACCCTTGATGACAGAATAGAAAT
>CAKSRC010000024.1 GCA_934486915.1 uncultured Eubacteriales bacterium | reverse complement strand
TGCCCGCCGCTAGGCGAGGAATTTATTTCTTGAAAAATATCCATATATGATATAGAATAATTATTATATAATTATTTAAGATGGGCGGGTCTGTACTATGGAAAATAAAAACAATATATACTACTATGTTTTTGATAATCAATATGATGATATTTCAGATTCTAATGAATTTCTTATAAATTTACGTGAAACTTATTTTAAAGACAATTCGAGACAAAAAAATAAGATAGTACAAAAAATAGGCAATGATACTTATCGTTATGCATTTTGCTTAGAGCAGGGCAAGCCTATGAAGTGGAAGAAAATGAAAAATTCCAAACTTGTGGAAAAGAGCGTTGTCAATAAAGATGGTTCTTATTATATTGCGTCCTATAGAGATGGTAAAAGAATAAGTAAGATGGTCCATTTTGACCAAAATCATATGTGGATTAAAAATGAATATTATAATGGAATAAGCCAAAATGTTCCTTCTATAACCATAACAAGGGATAAGGATAAAGATCAAATATCTTTGGAGAGATATAGCGAGGCATTAAAGAAAAAAACTTTTATAAACATGATTAAATGTGATATTGGAGCCGACCAAAATGAAATGGATGCAATAAATGCATCCATGCATGATGGATATATTAAGATTTTTTCTCAAGCAGGAACCATAATATTTTGTGAAGAGGATTCATTAGAAAAACGAATGGCTATGCTTAAAGAACTTAGACTTGCGGATGAAAAACTTCTTGGTGCCAGTTATGATGATAATAAGCAAGAGGAAAATCATGATGATAAGGACAACCCTACTGAAGATAGCGAGATTATAAATGATAGAGAGGAAGATATTCAAGAAACATTGCAACAAGAAAATGCTATTGAAAGGGTTGACAATTTTGATACTAATATTGTATATGATGAATTAAATGACGAAGCATTTAATTCCAGTATAGAAAAAATGATAGAGTCTTTGACTAATTGTAATGAGGAAATCTTAAAATATGAGTCCTTGGAACAAAAATCTTATAACAATGCTGCTATTGAAAAAGAGGACAAGACTAAACCCTTAGAGGATAAGGAAGTAATAGTCGAGAAACCTTTGTATGAGGATAATGACGAAATATTGGAAAACTATTTTGATAAAGAGGAAGAGCCTTCTTTAAACATTAATTTGAATAAAGAAGAAAGACCCGCCACTGCATATACATATCAAAAATTAGACAGTAACGCTGAAGTGCAAACTCAAGTTAAAAGGGATGAACAGGCTAATGAGGCAGAGGTTATATATATAAATGATCAAGCAAAGAAGAATAAGCTGGGGGTTTACTTTAACGAATCTTCCAATTTATATTATATTGGCAAGTGGGTAAATCCTGATTCCCAAGAAAAAGGAACTATTATAGATATTGACGGAAATATAACTTATATAGGATATTTCAAAAACTATATTAAGACGGGATATGGAACGTCATATAATCAGGACAACAAGGTAGTATATAAGGGCTATTGGGAAAACGATATGTACAATGGTGAAGGTACACTATACTGTTCAAATGGCAATACAATAAGTGGTACATTTAAGGATGGTAAGGTTTGTGGTTTTGCTATTGAATATGATTTTAACGGATCTAAGGTTTACGAGGGTGAATGGAAGGATAACGTTTATCATGGTATGGGTTCTAAGACCTTTAAAAATGGTAACTATTGTAAAGGAGAGTTTGTAAACGGAAACCTATACGGTAAAATGGAAGCCTTTGATAAGTATGGTAATATAATCTATAAAGGGGAATGTGACAACTACTCATATAATGGTCAAGGTGCATATTATATAGATGGCCAAATAGTATATCAAGGTGAGTTCCTGGATAACTATTGCAATGGATTTGGAAAAAAATATGAAAATGGAAGTTGTATATTTGAGGGTTACTTTAAGTTAAATGTAAAAAGTGGCTTTGGAAAGGTATATGAACATGACACACTAAAATATATAGGTTTTTTTGAAAATGACATGTACAATGGCTATGGAGTATTATACCAAGATGATGAGATTTTCGTTGGGGAATTCCTTAATGGTAAGAAACACGGCAGAGTGAATGTTGTGAGAGATGGTCATGTATATAGAGAATGTATATATGAAAATGATCAACCTATATATGCTAATGAATATGAAGAAGATATCTTAGTGTATAGGGGTAACATACTTGAAAATAAAAGAAATGGTATGGGATGTACATTTTTACCATACAGTGTTAAGGATCAAGAAGGAATATTTTTTGATGGGAGCATTTCTAATGTAATGAAAGTCCCGCTAAAAGATTTAGGAAAACTTCCTCAAATAGAAGAACTTTTAAATACTGACTATGAAAAATATCGCTTAGCCCCTGATTATGTTATTGAGAAAGATATTGGGTCAGGTATTTATTCGGGCCCACTGAAAGATTCTATGCCTGATGGTAAGGGAACTATTTTATATCCTGATCATAGATATATTGGTGAATTTAAGGATGGCAAGCCATATGGTCAAGGTGTTGTATATAAAAACAGCGGTCAAAAGATTGAAGGATATTTTGTAAGTGACAATGAAAGCGAAGATTGTTTATTGCTTTCATTTGATAATATTACCTACTATGTTCGTAAAAATTGAGTTTATGTATTATGCTTTAGTTTAAGTTGTAGAATAATGGAGGTGTTTTTATGCTTAAAGAAGACTTGTCTGGACTTTCGTCTTCAAAAGCTATGGAACTTCAAAAAAAGTTTGGTAAAAACGAACTGACTCCTCATAAGAAACAAAATCCTATTAAAAAGATAATTAATATAGTATGTGAACCTATGTTTTTACTTTTAATTGTCGCAGCTATTGTTTACTTTTTTTTAGGTGAACCTCAAGATGGTGCAGTTATGTTCATATTTGTGCTATTAGTTATAAGTATATCGATAATTCAAGAGTTTAAGACTGATAGGACATTAAATGCATTGAAAAATTTATCAGCCCCACATATTACTGTAATAAGGGATTCAAAGGAAACTGTGATAGCAAGTGAAGACCTTGTCCCGGGGGATTTGATGATGATTTATGAGGGAGTCAAGATACCAGCTGACGGTAAAATAATTAAATGTAATGATTTATGTATCGATGAATCATCTCTAACTGGTGAATCTCAAGGAGTTTGGAAAACAAACAAGAGCAGCAATGATGAAGAATTGGGGCATTGGAGAAGAGATTACTGCTATGCAGGTACTCTGGTTACGCAGGGCAACGCAACTGTACTTGTTGACAAAATAGGTGTTTCGACTGAGTATGGGAAAATAGGAAAAAGTATTGCAGATGCGGAAGAATTACCTACGCCGCTTCAAAAACAAACATCTTATCTTGTTAAAGTCTCTGCTATTATTGCAGTAGGATTATGTATATTAGTGGCGGTTTTCACTTACTTTAATGTTGAGGGTTATAGTTTTATCGACAAATTAACAGACAGTATTCTGTCGGGAATAACTCTTGCCATGGCAATGATACCTGAAGAATTTCCTGTCGTTTTGGCAGTATTTTTATCTATGGGTGCATGGAGGCTTGCAAAAAAGCACTCGTTAGTAAGAAAGCTCCCATCAGTTGAGACACTTGGTGCTGTATCTGTCTTGTGCGTTGATAAAACAGGAACCATTACAACAAATCAGATGGAAGTGGTGGATACCTGGTCAATAGATAAAAATGAATATGATTTATGCAAGTTTATGGGATTTGCTTGTGAAGTGGACGCATATGATCCTATGGAAAAAGCAATGATATCTTATTGTGAAAAACTTGGAATGGATAAAAAGGAACTATTTTCCGGGAAATTAATAAAAGAATATCCATTTACAAATGAGCTTAAGATGATGGGGCATGTTTGGAAAAAGGATAATGAAATAATTTTAGCTTCAAAAGGCTCGCCGGAAAAAATACTTACGATATGCAGCCTAGATGATATTAGTAAAGAAAAAATTAAGGATAAGGCATTAGAAATGTCTCACCAAGGCTTTCGTGTGATTGCAGTTGCTTCAAAAAAATATGATGCAGCTTCTAATGTTCCTGATGATCTTATGGACTGTTTATTGGATTTTTGCGGCCTTATAGGGCTTGAAGATCCGCCTAGAAAATCAGTAAAAAATGACATATCTATTTGCAATAAGGCTGGGATTAGAGTTGTAATGATTACGGGCGATAATGGATCTACGGCATCTGCAATTGCTAAAAAGGTAAATATCCCGCACGGTAGCCATATAATAACGGGCGATATGATAGATAATATGAGTGATGAAGAACTTAGAAACAAAGTAAAAGATGTAAGTATATTTTCTCGTGTGGTTCCCGAGCACAAAATGCGTATAGTAAAGGCCTTTAGGGATAACGGCGAGATTGTCGCAATGACGGGTGACGGGGTAAATGATGCTCCCGCTTTAAAATATGCGAATATAGGTATATCTATGGGCAAAAGAGGAAGCGAAGTTTCAAGGGAAGCATCAGACCTAATTTTAATGGATGATAATTTCACTACTATAATAGAGACCGTAAAAGACGGCAGAAGGATTTATGATAATATAAGAAAAGCAATAGGATATATATTTGCAGTTCATATTCCTATAGCATTGTCGGCTCTTTTTGCGCCTATTATGGGAATTGCTAATGAAAATTGGCTTTTGCTGCCTCTTCATGTGGCACTTTTGCAAATTATAATTGATCCTACCTGTTCGATTGTGCTGGAGCGTCAACCCGCAGAACTTGATATTATGCAAAGAAAACCCAGAAATCCCAAAGAAAAGATTTTGAATGCGGCTATATTATGGAAAAGCATAATACAAGGCTTAGTGATCTTTGCAGCCTCATTTGGAATGTATTTATTTACGTTAAATGGTAACTATAATAATGTTTCAAAAGCTAGGTCTATGGGTCTTGTAATAATTATACTTTCTAATTTATTGTTGGTTTTGGTCAATAGCTCCAATCATGAATTTATGTATAAGTCCATAGGTGCCCTTGCAAAGGATAAAGTCATATGGGCAATCGATATTGCCGCTATAGTAGGTATTGGGATCATATTATATACACCATTAAATACTTTTTTAGATTTAGAACCTCTTTGTTTTCAAGACTTAATATTAGTAGTTTTAATTTCAAGTGCTACAGTACTTTGGTATGAGATTGTTAAATTATTTAAAATGAAGAGAAAAAAATAATACTTTAGGCCATTAAGAGCTATTCATCTTTAGACGCTTTTAATGGCCTTCATTTTTGGTTGGTACTTGTATTTTATGGCATTAACAAGTATAATCATATATTAAAAGGAGTGAATTAATTAATGTGGTTTTTAAATCCAAATATTACTTTTCAAGATGTGTTAATGAGAATCCTTGCATCAGTGATTATTATTTTTACCGTTTTACCTCTTCATGAGTATGCACATGGATGGGTTGCGGGTAAATTAGGCGATAAAACCGCTAAGTATAGCGGAAGACTTTCTATGAATCCATTAGATCATGTTGATCCACTAGGAGCATTAGGTATATTATTATTTGGTTTTGGTTGGGCAAAACCTGTCCCTGTCGATCCAAGAAACTTTAAAAATCCAAAATCAGGTATGGCTATTACCGCTATAGCAGGACCTATCTCAAACCTTTTGGCTGCATTTGTAGGGGCTATTTTGTTGAGGCTACTTGTTTTCACAAGTGGAATACTACCTATAAGTATATTTATAGGAGCAGTAACATTCTTTAAGTATTATATAACGATAAACATAGGGATTGCGGTTTTCAATTTAATTCCATTGCCTCCTCTTGACGGTTCTAAGATATTAGAAGCATTTTTGCCTGATAGGATTATATATAAATATGCACAATATCAAGGTATCATATCATTAGTTTTACTTGCACTTATCTTGCTTGGAGTTTTAAGTGTACCATTAAGCTATTTGCAGTATTATATATATAATGGCATGATGTATATTGTAGGATTATAATTTTAAATATGGAAAAAATAGAATATAAATTAGAAAAAACGGAGTTTGAAGGTCCGCTTGATTTGCTTCTTCACTTAATTTCCAAGCACAAACTCAATATATACGATATTCAAATTGCTGAAATATTGGATCAATATATGAGTTATATAAAAAAAATGCAAGAAGAAGATATGGAGATTGCAAGCGAATTTCTAGAGATGGCGGCAAGACTTGTATATATTAAAACAGTATCACTACTTCCAAAGCATGAAGAAGGCCAAGAATTAAAGAAAGAGCTTGAAGGGCAGCTTATTGAGTACCGTGAATGTAAAAGGATGGCATCGATTTTATCGAATATTATAAGCTTTGATTCATTTGCGAGAGAAGCGGCTGATATTGATTTTGATACTGAATATAAGAGAAATCACAACGTAAAAGAACTTTTAGATGCCTATTTAAGAATTTCAGGGAAAAATATAAAGATAATTCCTCCATCTAAAGGAAAACTTTCGCAAATAATAAGCAAAAAAGTTATATCAGTAAACTCAAGGATAATACATATTTTGAGGAAATTATGGAAAGTTAATATTTTGGAGTACAATAAAGTATTTGAACGAAATCAAGAAAGATCCGAATTAGTAGCTACATTTCTTGCAGTGCTGGAGCTTATCAAGGGCAAAAGAGTTCGTCTTGAAGAAAAAGAATCAAAAACTTTTATAAGGCTTGTTAATGGTGGTGAAAGAAATGAATATTAAGGAAATAAGGGCCGCAATAGAAGCAATTTTATTTTCAAGCGGTGAGCCCATATCTTTAGATAGATTTAATCAAGTGTTTGATGTAGATAAAAGGACTATTAGGAACATTCTTGAGGATTTAATAAAAAAATTTAATGCGGAAGATAGTGGGATACGTATTTTAAAATATGATAATGAATATCAAATGTGTTCATCCTATGAATGTGGGGACTATGTAAGAAAGGCTATGGATATAAGGAGAAGCACCCCTCTTTCGGATGCTGCTATGGAGGTATTGGCTATAATTGCCTATAATCAGCCGGTAACAAAAGCATTTGTCGAGCAAATAAGGGGAGTTGATTGCGCAGGAGTAATATCAAGCTTAGTCAATAAAAAGCTTATAGAGGAAAAAGGACGATTGGAATTACCTGGCAGACCCTTGCTTTATGGGACAAGTACTACATTTTTAAATTGTTTTAAGATTAATAGTATAAATGAGCTGCCTGCTATAAAAAGAGAGAATGAAATTCCCGAGTCGTCAAACGATAAATAAATATAACGATTAAACATTGAGATATGGAGGATAAAAATGACTGCAATATATATTATTTTAATAATAATTGCCTTTTTGGTTTTTGTTTTTATTTCTCCTATATATGTTACTGTTCTATATGAAGATGAACTTCTTTTAAAATTAAGGTTTTTATGTTTCTCTTTTAAGTTTAATTCAAATAATGGCAACGAAAGGGGAAACCAAAATGGTAGCAATGATCTTAATAAAAAAGAGAAAAAAATATCCAATTCAAAAAAGGAAAGTAAGAAGTCCTTTTTAGACACAATAAAAGAGAATGGTATATTTAGTTCTACAAAAATTTTTAAAGAGCTTATGGTCATTATTCTAAAACGTGTAAAAAAATTTATAACTCATATAAAAGCAAATTTAGTAGATATTAATTATGTTATAGTAGGTGAGGACGCATCCGATACAGCTATAAAGTACGGGACGATATCGTCTATAGCTTATTATTTACAGTCATTATTTTATACCAATAGAGTTTTAAAAAAATCCAAAGTGAATATAATACCCGGGTTTAATTACCAAGAGTCTTGTTTAGAACTTAGGTTTAAAGCCAATGTTAGGATGTTTAGAGTTGTATCATTGGCATTTGCAGTTATGTGCGATATTATGAAATGTATGTTTAAGCTTAAATATCAAAAGAATAAATAAAGTTGTAAGGTGGGAATGTTTATGTCAAACGGCAAAGTAGAAGGAATAATGGGTATTACCATGGAAAAAATTAAAGAGATGGTGGATGTAAATACAGTAATTGGTGACCCTATTACTGTAGCCGACGGTACGGTAATAATCCCCGTTTCGAAGGTGACCTATGGATTTGCGTCCGGAGGTTCTGATTTTCCTAATAAGAAGGCTGAAAACGAAAATTTATTTGGTGGCGGAAGCGGAGCCGGTATTACCATAACTCCTATTGCTTTTATTTCAATATCAAATGGAGATGCAAAACTTCTTCAAGTAGAACCATTTAATAATTCGACCGATAGAATAATAGGTATGCTTCCGGATTTGATAGACAAGGTTGCAAAGACATTTAAAAAAGGTGAAACAAAAAAGGAAGTTAAATTTTCAAGTAGAGAAGAAGAAATTTAATTTAAAATAATAAGGGCAACCGTATTTAATTATTAAGCATATATCAATTTATTTATTGCATATGATGTATTAATAATAACAGGCGGTTGCTTTAATATACATATCTAAGTTGAACCGTTTTAAAATGGAAGGTGTTTTGCGTTGTTAAAACGATTTAGCTGCTTACTTTTAATATTTTTAATTTGTGTATTTCCTATAAAGGCAGCGGCAGACGATAATGTGAGTTCAGAACCATTAAGTTTATCTGCCAAGTCTGCGATATTAATATGTGCCGATACAGGAAAACCCTTATACTCTAAAAATGAGAATCAAAGACTTCCAATGGCAAGTACAACAAAAATTATGACTGCGCTTCTTACTTTTGAAAGAACTCAATCATCCGATAGAGAGGTCGAGATTACAGATCAAATGGTAAGGGTAGAAGGTTCATCTATGGGGCTGTTGCCTGGGAATGTAATAACACTGAAAAATCTTGCTAAGGGTATGATGATGTGTTCAGGGAATGATGCCGCAAACTCGATAGCTATCGCTATAGCAGGCAGTAATGATAAATTTTGTGAGCTTATGAATGAAAAGGCAAAACTTATAGGTATGAATGACACAAACTTCGCTACAGCTTCAGGGCTTAATAGAGATGACCACTATTCAACGGCGAGGGATATGGCTATATTGGGTGCCTACGCTATGGAAAATAAAGAATTTTACGATACAGTTAAGTGTAAGACCATTAAGGTGCCCTTTATAAAACCTAATGAGAGCCGTACATATAGAAATCATAATAAACTTTTGTGGCAATATAAGGATTGCATTGGAATCAAAACGGGATTTACCGAAAAGGCCGGCAGGTGCCTTGTGTCTTGCGCTGAAAAGGATGGGCTAAGGCTTGTGGCAGTAACTCTTAATGCGCATAGCGATTGGGATGATCATAAAAAGTTATATGACTATGGCTTTTCAAAAGTAAGTTTAGTAAAGTTGGAACCTTTAAGTGAAGATATCTCTATCAATGTGGTGGGCTCTGATAAAAGTTCAATATCAGCGAATGTAAAAATGGAAAAAAACGTTACGGTGAATAATGAAGATGCAAATAGGATTACAAGTACCATAGAAGTACCTCAATTTTTAAATGCACCTATAGAAAAGGGTCAAGTTGTGGGGAAAGTTATATATTATTTAGATGATAATATAATAGCGACAAATGAACTTATTTCAAATGATTTAGCAGAATATAAATATGAACAAAAAGGATTTTTTGATAAAATTGTGGATTTCTTCGTTCATATGTTCTCTTAAGGATTAATTAAAAAAGAAAGGATAATAAAATGGGCAATAATAAAATGGTAAGGCTCCAAAAATTTTTAGCGGACTGCGGGGTGGCATCTAGGAGAAAGTCTGAAGATTTAATAAGTAAGGGTGCCGTTAAAGTTAATGGAGTTGTTGCAAAAATAGGGGATAAAATAGAACCTATTAAGGATAAAATAACTGTTAATGGTAAAAAGGTTGTGCCATCAAAAAAACTTTATTATATAATGCTTCATAAACCAAGAGGCTTTGTCACAACTATGAGTGACGAGCAAGGGAGAAAATGTGTAGCGGAGCTTGTATCTGATATTGATGCGAGACTTTATCCCGTGGGAAGACTTGATAGGGATTCCGAAGGGCTTATCTTAATGACTAATGACGGGGATTTTGCTAATAAGATGATGCACCCGTCAAAACATATTCCTAAGAAATACAGGGTAACTGTAAAACCGGATATCACTGAAGAGCAGTTGGCTCAATTTAATATAGGTATGGAGATTGACGGAAGAAAAACCATGCCTGCAGATGCAAGAGTAATAGTAAAACAACCGGGCAGAGTAGTTTTAGAGATTATACTTTATGAGGGACGCAATAGACAAATAAGAAAAATGTGCGAGAAACTTGGAGTCGAAGTTGCGAGACTTAAGAGGACGGCTATAGGCAATGTAAAACTTGGTATGTTGGCTCCTGGAGATTACAGGGAGCTTACAGCCGAAGAACTAAAGAAACTTACTGCCAAAAATATTTATTAGATTATAAGGTGTAAGACAATAAAATGATTACGATTTTGCCGGATGAAGATATTAACAACAGCGCAATAATACTAAAAGCTAGGGATAATGGACAAGAATTAGGATATATAGCATTTGATATAGTGGATAACAAAGCCTTATTGGTTAAACTATATAATAAGGATTCAGATAATATAATTTCCGATGCGCTTTTAAAAGCAACCTTTTCTTATTTACTTAATAGAGATATATCTATTTTTGAATCATATGAACAAGTTGAAGCTTTAAAAAAATTTAATTGTAAATACGATAATAATAAATGCTTTGTGGACGTAAACAATATAAATTTAAGATGCAGCTATTAATGAATATTGTTATTTTTTAGTTGGTATTATATAATAATAACTAAAGACTCTAAATATTGGAGGATAATATGAATATAGAAAAGAAACTAAGATTTATTGAAGATCAAAATAATGAATACAATAAAACAAAAGGGTATAAACGCCTTTTATCGCTGTTTGATTCGGGCACGTTTTCAGAAATAGATGCGTTTGTTAAGTCTGCAGACGGATATGCCGAGGTCATAACAGGTTATGGTTTGATTGACGGTGTTGCATCTTATGCCTTTTGTCAGGATTCTGACAGAGACGGCGGGGCAATGTCTAAGGCTCAACTCAAAAAAATAAAGAAAGTATGTGAGCTTGCGGCTAAGACCGGTATACCTATAATTGGAATATACGATTCAATAGGAGCAAAGCTTAGTGAAGGCAATGGACTTTTGGATGAGTATGGTGAAGTATTAAAGCTTTACAATAATTTGTCGGGAGTAGTGCCGAGAATTTCCGTGATTTTAGGTGCAAATCTTGGTACAAATGCGATGCTCTCGGTATCTTCTGATTTTGTAATTATGCAGAAATCCGCAAGACTTGGTATAAGCACTATAGATGAAAATGCCTCTTCAAACGATGCCGAAGATAACGGTTTAGTTCATATTGTGGCAATAAATGAAACAGACGCAATTAACAAGACCAAGAAATTAATATCTATGTTTCCTATTAACAATCTATCTAAAGCAAATGTTCGTGATTTTAATGAAAGCGTAAGTTCACTAAAGGAATTGGATTTAGTTGCTCAAAATATAAGTGAACCTAATAATGTCGAGTCAATGAAAAAAGTTGTAGCGGCTGTGTGCGATTCTAAAAGCTTTATAGAAATTCAGCCTAGATACGGTCTTTCTATAATTACGGGATTTGGCAGATTAGGCGGATATACTATAGGAATAGTTTCCTCAAGTAATAACCAAGATGGAATTATAGATGAGGATTCATCCTCTAAGGCCTCGAGAATGATTAGATTTTGTGATGCGTTTTCAATTCCTATAATAACTATAATAAACTCTAAGGGCTTTTCATCACTTAAAGAGGCTACAAAGCTATCGTGTGTATATTCAGAAGCAACGACTGCAAAGGTCAACCTGATAGTTGGAAAAGCTTATGGTGCTGTTTATATTGCTATAGCAGGAAAAGGCTCGGGAGCAGACGCTACTATAGCTTGGCCAAGTGCCGTTATATCTCCGCTTGAACCTAAAACAGCAGTACAAGTTTTATTAAATTCTAAAATGAAGGATTTAAAAGATCCTATAAATGATAAAAAGAAATTAATAAGGACATATGAAGAAACCGGTGCATCTGCATTTATGGCAGCATCAGACGGATTTATTGATGATATTATTTGTCCTGTCGACACAAGAAGTAAGCTTTTGTCCATTTTGGATTTCTTAGAAGGAAAAAGAGTATCGGGTCTACCGAAAAAACATTCTAATATTCCGCTTTAATATTAAAAATATAAGGGAGAAAACTTATGAAAAATTTAAGAATTACAGTAAATGGTAAATCATATGATGTTCAAGTAGAAGAGATAGGCGCATCTAATGAATCTACCCCAATAAACGATAGTATTGATTTAAGTGAAACAAGTAAACCTCAAAAAGAAGAGGTAAAAAAGGAAAATAAAAAAGCTGCAGACGGTGAAGCAATAAAATCCCCAATGCCAGGTACTATAGTTTCTGTTAATGTAAAAGAAGGGCAGAATGTTTCATCAGGAGATGTCCTAGTAATATTAGAGGCCATGAAAATGGAGAACGAAATCTTAGCACCTAGGGACGCTGTTGTTTCGAGTGTTAATGTAAGTAAAGGTCAGAGTGTAGAATCCGATACAATCCTTTTATCTTTAAAATAGAGGAGTAATATCAATGAATAATAAAAAAATATTGATAACTGAGACCGTATTGAGAGATGCCCATCAATCTCTATTAGCAACAAGAATGTCTACCGAGGAAATGCTTCCTTCTTTGGAATTGCTTGATAAGATAGGTTTTCATTCACTTGAGTGTTGGGGAGGAGCAACGTTTGATGCGTGCCTTAGGTTTTTAAATGAAGATCCGTGGGAAAGACTTAGAATAATAAGGAAGAAGTGCCCTAATACAAAGCTTCAAATGCTTTTTAGGGGTCAAAATATGCTGGGATATAGGCATTATGCAGATGATGTAGTAGAATATTTTGTACAGAAATCAGTAGCAAACGGAATCGATATAATTAGAATATTTGATGCTCTTAACGATATAAAAAATCTAGAAGTTTCGATAAAGGCCGCGAAAAAGGAAAAGGCTCACGTACAAGTAGCAATTTCTTATACAACAGGTCCTGTGTTTAACGACAAGTATTTTATGGACTATGCAAAAACTATCGAGAATGCGGGAGCTGATTCTATATGTATAAAAGATATGGCAGCACTCCTTACTCCATATGAAACGGAAAGGCTGGTTAAATCGATTAAAGAGGTTGTAAAAATACCTATACAGCTTCACACTCATTATACATCAGGACTTGCATCTATGTGTCTTTTGAAAGGTATTGAGTCGGGTGCTGATATGATAGATACAGCAATGTCACCTTTAGCATTGGGAACTTCTCATGCACCGACCGAGTCAATGGTTGCCGCATTAAAGGATACGGGTTATGATACCGGTCTAGACTTAGTTGCATTAAACGAGGTAAGAGATTACTTTATGATTCTTAGAAAAAAATATTTAGATAACGGTTTGCTTGATCCTAAAGTTTTAGGTGTAGATCCTAATGCGCTTATTTACCAAGTTCCGGGCGGAATGCTTTCAAATTTATTATCTCAATTAAAGGAAGCGGGAAAAGAAGATAAGCTTGAGGAGGTAATGGAAGAAGTTCCAAGAGTAAGAAAGGATGCGGGATATCCACCTCTTGTAACACCAACCTCTCAAATTGTGGGAACGCAGTCTGTGTTTAATGTAATTACGGGTCAACGATATAAGATGTGTACCAATGAGTTTAAAAATTTAGTAGCAGGGAAATATGGTACAACTCCGGTCCCAATTGACCCTGAGTTTAGAAAGTTTATAATTGGGGATGAACCTTATATTGAGTGCCGTCCTGCCGATTTGCTAAAACCTGAATTAGAAGAATTGAAATCAGAGATTTCCGAGTGGATTGAACAAGAGGAAGACGTACTTTCCTATGCTCAATTTCCCAAGGTTTCGTTAGATTTCTTTAAAAAACGCAGGGATAAGAAATATGAAATCGATTCTAATCATGCAGATTTAAAAAAGGGTATACACCCACTATAATATTTTAAGGGCTTCCAAACTAAAAGGAAGCCTTTATCCTTTATTAATCACTATACAAAAAGGACACCAAATTATTGTAATTGGTGTCCTCTTATTATATATGAAGTTATACTTGCTCTTGCTTTTTGTAATAAAATCTCAATCATATATATACTTCAATAATTATACCTTGTATTATTATTAATTTATCATGGGTGGATGATTGATAGTTTTTATAAAAGAAGTGCGGGCGTAATAAATAAGAACTTTTTAATACCTATGTCTTTTTGGAAATATGGACTTATTGAAACAGATATGCTGATTGTGGTATAATATTAAAAAATTGTTATTTAAGGAGAGTCTTTACCATGCTCACTGATATTGAAATAGCTCAACAATCTAAAATGTTACCAATAACTGAAATTGCAAATCAACTCGGCATAAAAGAAGACGAACTCGATTTGTATGGTAAGTATAAAGCTAAGCTTAACAACTCTATATATAAAAGAATAGAAAATAATAAAGATGGTAAATTGATTTTAGTAACTGCAATAAATCCAACCCCTGCGGGTGAGGGAAAGACTACTGTTACTATAGGCTTGGGTCAAGCAATGAATAAAATAGGCAAAAAAGCTGTAGTAGCTCTAAGAGAACCTTCATTAGGTCCTGTCTTTGGTATAAAGGGCGGTGCAGCAGGCGGGGGCTATTCTCAAGTTGTACCGATGGAGGATATAAATCTTCACTTTACAGGCGATATGCATGCTATAACATCAGCTAATAATCTCCTATGTGCGATTTTGGATAATCATATACATCAAGGTAATGCTCTAAGAATAGATCAAAGAAGGATAATTATAAAACGTTGTTTGGATATAAATGATAGAGCACTTCGCAATACAATAATTGGGCTGGGCGGAAAAGTGAATGGTATTCCACGAGAAGACCACTTTATTATAACTGTTGCAAGCGAGATTATGGCAATACTATGTTTAGCTGAAGATCTAAGTGACCTAAAAGAGCGTTTAGGCAAAATACTTGTTGCCTACGATTTTGAGGGAAAACCTGTTTTTGCCAAGGATTTGAATGTCCAAGGGGCAATGGCTTGTTTACTTAAAGATGCAATAAATCCCAATTTAGTCCAAACTTTGGAGCATACACCGGCAATTATGCATGGGGGACCGTTTGCAAATATAGCCCATGGATGTAATTCTGTAAGAGCTACCAAATTAGCTCTAAAACTTTCAGATTATTGTATCACTGAAGCGGGATTTGGATCTGATTTGGGAGCGGAAAAGTTCTTTGATATTAAATGTAGACTATCAGGACTTAAACCGTCCGCTGTAGTATTGGTTTGTACGGTGAGGGCATTAAAATATAACGGAAATGTTTCTAAATCTGAGTTAACTAAAGAAAATATTCCCGCATTAAAAAGCGGTATCGTGAATTTACAGGCTCACATTGATAATATGAAGAAATACGGTTTACCGGTTATAGTTGCTTTAAATAAATTCTTGACAGATACCAATGATGAAATTAAATATATAGAGGATTATTGCAAAAACCTTGGAATAGAATTTTCAATAACAGAAGGATATGAAAAGGGTTCAGAAGGAGTAAGGGAGCTTGCACAAAAAGTAGTAAACGCTTGTCAAAAGCCTTCAAACTTTAAGGCTTTATATGAAAGTAACCTTTCTATAAAAGAAAAGATAGAAAAGATAGCTTTAGAGATATATGGAGCGTGTGGAGTAGACTATGATAAAAAAGCAGAGCAATCTATAAAAGAAATTCAAGAAATTGCGGGTAATAATATACCGGTTTGTATTGCAAAAACGCAATATTCCCTTTCAGATAATCCGCTTCTTCTCGGCCGACCAAAAGGATTTAAGATAAATGTAAAAGATGTGACACTGTCTAACGGGGCAGGATTTGCAGTTGTGTTGACGGGTAATATAATGACAATGCCGGGGTTGCCCAAAAAACCGTCTGCTGAAAATATAGATATAGATAAAAGCGGGATTATATCAGGCTTGTTTTAGGTGAGTGATATTATGATAAAGTTTATTAGCAATTCTCCTGAGGAAACGGAAAATATAGGGGTAAATCTTTCGAAAAAATTACTTGGCAATGAGGTTATTGCATTATATGGACCTATGGGTATGGGGAAAACAGCATTTGTTAGAGGACTTGCAAAAGGACTTGGAATAAATAAGGGTGTTTGCAGTCCGACATTTGCTATAGTGCACGAATACACAGGCTCAAAGAAATTATATCATTTTGATATGTATAGAGTTACGAGCTTTGATGACTTATATTCAACAGGTTTCTTTGACTACATAGATACTGGTATATTAGTAATCGAATGGAGCGAAAATATAGAATCGGTTTTACCGCAGGACTCGATAAGGATAGATTTTTCTCCGGGGGATAATGAAAATCAAAGAATAATTGAAATACAAGGAGTAGATAATATATGAAGATACTGGCTTTAGACTCTTCCGCTAAGGCTGCATCTGCTGCAATAATAGAAGATGGTTTTATTGTAGGTGAGTTTTTTATTAATACTAAGCTTACTCATAGCCAAACGTTAGTACCTATGGTAGATGATTTATTAAAACGAACAGAGTGCAGCATAAAAGATATTGATGCCTTTGCGGTTTCAACGGGTCCGGGTTCGTTTACGGGTATTAGAATAGGGATATCCGCAATAAAGGGTATGGCAATGGCTTTGGAAAAACCATGTATAGGGGTATCGTCACTTGAATCTTTGGCATATAACTTAATAGATATGGACACAATTGTATGCACCTGCATGGATGCAAGATGTGATCAAGTTTACAATGCCTTTTTTAGTATAAACCAAAATAATATAGAGCGTTTGACTGATGATAGAGCTATACCTATAATTGATTTAAAAGAGGATTTTGATAAATATAATGAAAAAAAGGTAAATATTATTGGAGATGGCGCGGTTTTGTGCTATAATAAATTAAATGAGGATTTTTCTAATATTAATCTGGTTTCTGAAAGTCATAGATATCAGAAGGCTTCCGGTGTGGCTTTGGCTGCGGAACAAAAATTTCAAGATGGGGATTTTGTATCCGCTTCTCAATTGCTTCCTGAATATTTAAGGCTGCCTCAAGCTCAAAGAGAATTAAGAAAACGTCTTAAATTGAATTAAGGGGGATAAAAATGATTGCTATTGCATCAGATCATGGTGGATTTGTTTTAAAAGAAGCTATAAAAAAATATTTTGATCAAAATAACATTGAATATAAAGACTTTGGCACAAATAGTGAAGAGTCAGTAAATTACGCGCCATTTGCTTATAAAGTAGGCAAGGCTGTGGCCGGCGGTGAGTTTGAAAAAGGAATTCTATGCTGTGGGACGGGTATAGGTATATCTATAGCTGCAAATAAGGTAAAAGGAATTAGGGCTGCCCTTTGTACTAATGAATTTTGCGCTGAGATGACAAGAAGGCATAACGACGCTAATATTCTTTGTATGGGTGGAAGAGTAATAGATCCGCAAACGGCTGTTAACCTAACTAAGATATTTTTATCTACTCCATTTGACGGCGGTAGGCATTTAGAAAGAATTAATCAAATAAAAGAAATTGAAAATGAAAATTGATTTTGGAGGAATTGAAAATATGGCAAATAATTTATTTATAATGGATCATCCTTTGATTCAACATAAGTTAACTCTATTAAGAGATAAAAATACAGGAACTAAAGAATTTAAAGAGTTGGTAAGTGAAATAGCAATGTTGATGTGCTATGAAGCTACAAGGGACCTTCCTCTTAAAGAAGTTGAAATTGAAACTCCTGTTTCAATTGCCAAGGCAAAGGTTATTTCAGGAAGAAAACTTGCATTCGTACCTATTTTAAGAGCCGGAATTGGCATGATAGACGGTGTATTAAAATTAGTGCCTGCTGCGAAGATAGGTCATATTGGTCTTTATAGAGATCCTGAGACTTTAGAGCCGCATGAATATTACAGTAAACTTCCGGCGGATATAGAAGAAAGAGAAGTTATTGTTCTTGATCCTATGTTGGCGACGGGTGGATCTGCCATAGATGCAATTACAACTATAAAGAAGAAACATCCTAAATCAATTAAGTTTATGTGCATTATTGCAGCTCCTGAGGGTATGGACGAACTTAGAAAGGTTCACCCTGACGTTCAAATATATTGTGCATCGCTCGACAGTCACTTAAATGAGCATGGATACATAGTTCCCGGCCTTGGCGATGCGGGAGATCGTATTTTTGGAACAAGATAATATTTTGTTATATAAGTCCACGTACATTTTTATAGTACGTGGGCTTTTTTAGGTCTAAGATTCTATTATTTTGCATATAAATTCCAAGTAGACAAAAACGGGAGGTATTAAAATGATAGAATTTTATCCGGAAGGCTGGTTGATTGATACAGTCGAAAATAGGAATGTGTTGTCAACACCTTCAAACTTAACAGACGCTTACCGTGACGGTAAGATTTTGGAAGCTAGAGCAATTGTATGTGATTCAGACCATAATTTAATAGTAGACCTCATTTCCATGAAGGGAATAATTCCTAGGGAAGAAGGTGCAATTGGAATTAAGGAGGGGGAAGTTCGCGATATTGCCGTGATTTCCAGGGTCAATAGACCGGTTTGCTTTGTTATAACCGGGTTTAAGAAAGACGAAAACAATAATAACGTTGCTATATTATCTCGAAGGAAAGCCCAGGAAATATGCAAAAGTAAGTATATCGACAATCTATCTTGCGGCGATATAATCGATGCAAAAATCACTCACTTGGAATCATTTGGGGCATTTGCTGATATAGGCTGCGGAATAGTGTCATTTTTACCAATAGATACAATATCAGTCTCGAGGATATCACACCCTAAGGAACGTTTTTCGATTGGAATGAATATTAGAGTAATTGTAAAATCAATCGAGGATGGCAGGATTAACCTTACTCACAAGGAACTTTTAGGCACTTGGGAGGAAAATGCAAAGCGTTTCTCTATAGGCGAGACCGTTGCGGGAATTGTTAGGTCTGTCGAGGAATATGGAATATTTGTTGAATTGGCGCCAAATCTTGCGGGCTTAGCCGAGCCAAAAGAGGGAGTTAAGCCGGGGCAACAAGCCAGTGTATACATAAAAAACATTATTCCTGAAAAGATGAAAGTAAAGCTTATAATAATAGATACTTTTGATTACGAGTATAGGCCGTCTATGCCTGATTATTTTTACGAGGGCAACCATATCGATAGGTTTATATACTCTCCTCAAAGTTCCTCAAAACATAACGAGGAAATCTTTGAAAATAATGGTATGCAAACTTTAAAAGTTTAATATTGGTTTTAGATTAATAGGGCTGCAGCTTTTTAGGTTGCAGCCTTATTTGTGCAAATTTACAAAAATGGATTTTAGTCCAAATTTTTTTACAAAACTATTGACAAAAATAAAATTTAGGTATAAGATAATAGTAGAAAATAAAGGGAAAGTGTAATATTTCC
>CAKSRC010000023.1 GCA_934486915.1 uncultured Eubacteriales bacterium | reverse complement strand
AAAAATCGAGCATAATCTTGCGTATATGGATTATGCGATGATTTTTTGTCTATAGTTTTATTGGTGATTAGTATAAAGAGACCCACGAAAGGAACATGACTATGAAAAGAATTTACGCCATTCCGCTTATTGCCGCCCTTATCTTATGCGGCTGCTCAAAAGAGATCACCGTGATACCGCAGACAAATACGCCCTCGGAAACTGCCGCAAAACAGACACAGCCGGCAGAAACCACTGAAACTACATCTCAGCCCTCTGCTGTGTCGGAAACTATCATCACCGCAGATATTTCCATTGACGATGATACCGATGTTTTTGACGACAGCGAATTTTCCGATATCACGTCAGATGACACATCGGATATCACCGACCTTGCCGATGAAGAGCTGACCGACAACACCATGACCGTCACAGTTCTGTCCGTAAGCGAAAACGGTTTTATGGCAGCTCTGGGTCAGGACACATTTTTCGGCAAAAAGAATGACGAAGTGTCGATCGGTCTGCCATATGACCACCCTGAGATAGAGGGCGGCTGTGTGCTTATGGTCACTCTTTCCGATGACTGCGAGGTCATGGAAAGCTATCCCATGCAGATAAGCAGCCGGTATGTGGAGTATATAGAGGTGCTCACTTATCCCGATGAATAAGCTCCGCCGCCTCGGGACAGGTGCGTATGTAGTGGAAAAGATACTGCTGGGCAATGCCCTGAACGCCCCTTACGCAGTCGGGCAGACCGTTGGGATAAAAGCTTTCGTTAACACGCTTTATCCACACATCAACAGGATATGCGTCCGTTCTGTACATACCGAAAAGCAATACGCACATAGCCACCTTGGGGCCAATGCCTTTGACGGTCATAAGCGCTTTTTCCGCTTCCGTCAGGGGCATTTTCTTTACCTCGTCCAGCGAAAGCTCGCCCGAATTGACCCTTGCGGCACAGTCCTCAATGTACTTTGCACGAAAGCCCGCACGCAAAGGTGCCAGCTCATCGGCAGTAACGCCCCTCATCTGTGAAAACTGCGGAAATCCGCCGTACATATCGCACAGCCTGCCGATTATCCCCTTTATTCGTGGGATATTGTTGTTCTGAGAAAGAATGAACGAGATAAGGCACTCCTCTGCGTCCTGCCTGAGAAGCCTTACGCCCTTGGCATATGCGCACGCCTTTGCAAGAGTTTCATCCTCGGAAAAGCGTCGTTTCAGCTCGCCGTAATCCGTGTTAAGATCAAAGTAATCCAGCCAGATATTTCTGAAATCCTCCTCGGTAACGCCGTGGAGAATGAATATCCCCTTGTCATATTCCGTCTGGGATATGGTCAGGGGGATATTTTTGTAATATCCCTTGTACGTCCTGAAATAGTCCGAGGGCACGCTTTCCCACCTGAACGCCTGACCGCAGTCAAGGGTATCATCAAGAGAGAAATTTTCTTCGCAGAGAATAATATCTCCGTTTTTATAAGTATAATCCATATTATCACCGATCGTTCGCAGTTACGCAGACCTGCTTATGAGCCTGCCTGAAAATTTTAAGTCATACTAATCTTCAATCAACCTACAGACAAATCCTCGGCTGAAATAAGCCCATTCTTCGTCAAGCTCCCTTGCCGGGCGGCAAGCCCGCCTGCGGTCACTTTCCTAGACTGGTCTTATTTCATCTGTCGGCTTTGCCCATAGAACGATTGAAGATTAGTATTACACCTTATTATAACATAATTTTCGGCACATGAAAAGAGGAAAATTTATTATAACATAAAAAGCAGCCATCCGCTACAGATGACTGCTTTTTATGGAAAGATTTTAAGAGAGGATAGTGTGTTTTTTTATCAAAGGTTTGTTCCCTTTGAGTATGTTCTTATTATACACTATTATTTTTAAATATTCAATTCATTTTTTGCACATTATTTACTCAGGATTTTTGGCAGTTATCACATAAAGTTATAATTGACTTTAATATTTTTGTGCAATATCATAATTTACCTCACTGTTTTTTTCAACAATCCGCCTTTTCGGCATAATATAAGTATAAAAATAAAGTATCGCCGACAAAGCTATTATTTCACAGAATTAAGGCGATACACAGACGGAGGTATTTTTATGAACGAACACTACTTTTTAGGCTCATCTTCCCCCTGCGGCTTTGTGACACCAATCAAGGAGCTGCTGAGCGACACGGACAACACGATCTATCTTCTGAAAGGCACGGCAGGCTGCGGAAAATCCACCCTGATGAAAAAAATATCCGCTGCCTTTTCCGATGAACCTCAGGAAATATACCATTGCTCCTCCGACCCCGATTCCCTGGACGCAGTTTATCTGAAAAGCAGAAAAGCTATCATTATGGACGGCACCGCTCCCCACTGCTTTGACCCTGTTTACCCAAAGGCGGTGGAGTCCATAATCGACCTGGGAGCATATCTGGACGCCGCAAAGCTCAGGCAGAATAAAAAGGATATCATCACCGTCACAGATGAGTGCGCAGGCTTCCACAAGCGCTGCCGCCTGTGCCTTGCGGCTATTTCCTCGGTAATATCCGATATGCTTTCCGCCGCAGCCGAGTCACTGGACATAGAAAAGCTGAACGCCTTTACCGGCCGTACATCAAAAAGGCTTATCCCGAAAAAAGCCGAAAAAATAGCCTGCGGCAAGGTAACGGCAAAGCAGCTTTCGGCAATGACCATGAACGGCTACAAGACCTATCTGCCTGAGTATGAGAAGATATATCTGCTGTCCGACAGCTTTATGGCAGGCTCGGATATTTTCCTCCGTGACATCTGCGACTCGGCTGTAAGAAAGGGCTATGATGTTATCGTCAGCCGCTGCCCTCTCTGCACCGAAATGTACTACGAGCACGTTCTTATCCCCGAGCTTGGCACAGCGTTCATAACCTCGGGCTGCATCAATAACATAACTGTGGAGGGCAGCAAAAAGGTAATAAATTTCAGGCGGTTCTATGTCCCACAACCCATGATAAAGCAGCGGCTGAGATTCGGCAAAAAAGCGGCTTCCGAAATGATCCGTGAAGCCGCTTCGGCAATGCAGTCCGCAAAGGATATCCATGATACGCTGGAAAAATATTATGTCTCCGCCGCCGATTTTGACAGCCTTAACCGCCTTTCCTACAAGCTTATATCGGAGATAAAGAGCTTATAAGGCTGTGCCCGAAGTGTTGTCGTCCTTGACGCCCTCGGTGCTTTCGGGGATAAAAAGTATCTTTATGGTCATAAGTATCAGCTTTATGTCAAGCAGCAGCGAATACTGCTCAATGTACATCAGATCAAGACGCAGCTTGTCATAGGGCGTAGTGTTGTACTTTCCCAGCACCTGCGCATATCCCGTAAGTCCTGCCTTGACCTTGAGCCTGTAGCGGAATTCGGGCATTATCTTTTCGTTTTCCGCAGCAAGCTCGGGGCGCTCGGGGCGGGGTCCTACTATGGACATATCGCCCTTTAAAATGTTAAGCAGCTGAGGAAGCTCGTCTATTCTCACCTTGCGTATAACTCTGCCCACAGGGGTGATGCGGTCGTCATGCTCTCCCGCAAGCCTTGCAACGCCGTCCTTTTCAGCGTCAGTTTTCATGCTCCTGAATTTATAGACCTTGAACACCTTGCCGTCACGGGTGAGCCTGTCCTGAGTGTAGAACACGGGGCCGCCGTCATACAGCTTTATGCACAGGGCGGTTATGAGCATTATGGGCGATGTTACAATGCAGCCCAGTGCCGAAAGCAGGATATCAAAGGCACGCTTGATGATAAGCGACTCGGCGGAAAGCCCAGAATTTCGGCATACAAGAAGCGGCGTATCGAACAGATGTATCTGCTCCGCACCTCTTATAATGATATCCGAAAGCTTGGGAGTGATGTATGTGCGCTTTGAGTTTGCAAAGCATATTTTCAGGATATCATTCTTCCGCTCGCTGGGAACATCGCAGATGATAACAGCGTCATAGGAAACGATAAGCTCGGTGATAAGGCTGATATCCTCATCACAGCTTACAGCACGGCAGATCATGAACCTGTCCTCACGGAGGCTCATTTTTTCAATAAGTCCCACCGCCTGCCTGCTTCCGTAGATTATCACCATTTTCTTGGGCGCATAAAGCTTTGAGTAAATGCGGTTGCCGCAGAATGCCCAGATACCAATGAACGCCATGTCCGCAAGAGTGACCCAGAGCATAGGCAGCACATCGGCAACAGAACGCTCCAAAAGGCATATCTGTACATATGTTATGCCGTTGATGAACAGCACGGACAAGCACTGGGAATAAATAATGTCCGACACTCTCAGCAGACCTATCCTGAAGCCGTTGTATATCCTTGAAAACAGGAAGATAAGCACCAGATACACGCCGAAAATAAGCAGATTTCCCTTCCAGCCGAAATGGTCAGCCTGGATCCTGTCGGAATTGAGCACAAGGTTATAGTGAGTGAGCCATGCGCAGGCGTAGCTGCCCAGCAGGAAGATTATCAGCACGGAGGAGATAAGCCCCATTATGAGCCGTTTGTATTTTTCACGTTTTTTTATATTCATATCGGAATTTCACCCTTTAATAATGTTTATGCAGTAAATAAGTATATTATAGCACATCATAAAGGCAAAATCAAGCGGTTGAGACGGGCTGTTCAGATGAATATTCAGCCGCCAAAGGGATAAAATATCATCAACAAATACAAAAAAAGGTCGTGATAATATGAATGAGCCTTCTCCCTGGCTGCAAACCTCCCCATTCGGGCGCAGGCTGACGGTATTCCTCGGCGGCGGCATTATCTACTCGCTTATCGAGGTGGTCTATCGGGGCTTCACCCACTGGTCAATGACGCTGACAGGCGGCATATGCCTGCTGATAATGTATCTACGGTATATCAGCCACCCCAACGACAGCATTGCGATGAAATGCTTTTTCGGAATGTGCGTGATAACATTTTTCGAGTTCACCGTGGGCTGCATAGTAAATCTGCTCATGGGCTGGAACGTGTGGGATTATTCCCATATGTACCTGAATGTGCTGGGGCAGATTTGTCCCTCATACTCGGGAGCGTGGTTTTTGCTGTCATATCCCGTTGCGCTGGCGTGCAGTCTGGAATCCCCTGCCGATGAAACACCGAATACGGGACTTTCGGAAAATTTTTCTGTATAAACTTCAAATTAACGGCAAAAATAGTAGCGAGGCAATCCTCATACTAAGAACCAATTAAAAACTATACAAAAAATCGAGCATAATCTTGCGTATATGGATTATGCGATGATTTTTTGTCTATAGTTTTATTGGTGATTAGTATCAGATCACTATTTGAAAGGACACGATAATATGAAAAATCATTTCAACGGCAAGTTATCGGGCAAGGGAACGGCAGCCATCATCTGCTTCTGTCTGGCTGCAGTGGCAGCACTGGGAATCTTCTCCTACAACAAATCGGCCAAGGAACTGAGAAGCGAGCTTTCGGGCGTGAGCAGTACATCTGAAACAGCTCAGACAGAGGCGGCGCAGGACGCAAACGCAGCGGCGGACAATGTTCCCGTTGAAGATGCGGCAGCCCCTCAGGAGGACATTATCCTTGAGCATGACGCATTCGGCGGCGATGAAGCGGAGGTCTCCCCCACCGAGTCGGACGCTATCACAGGCGCAGTGGTACGTCCCGCAGACGGTGAGATACTGGAAGCTTTCTCGGACGGCGAGCTGGTAAAGTCCAAAACTCTCAGCGTGTGGAAGACCCATGACGGCATCGACATTGCGGCAGCTCAGGGCGAGAATGTGAAGTCAATCTGTGCGGGAACCGTCTCCGAAGTGACTGACGACCCCATGATGGGCATTACAGTTGTAATCGACCACGGCAGCGGCTACACAGGCTACTACTGCAATCTGGCGGAAGAGGTAAAGGTCTCCGCCGGTGACGAGGTAAGCGCAGGCACTGTTATCGGCGAGGTTGGCAGCACTGCTGACGCCGAGCTTGCGGACGAGTCTCACCTTCACTTCGGCATCAAGAAAAACGGCTCATGGACAGATCCCGCTGAGATACTCTCTGGCGAAGGAAGCTGAAAATAACATTCCCCCTTTTGTCAGGCGCACTTATGCACTTGACGGAAGGGGGATATTTGTGTTATACTAAGAACCGATTAAAAACTATACAAAAAATCGAGCATAATCTTGCGTATATGGATTATGCGATGATTTTTTGTCTATAGTTTTATTGGTGATTAGTATTATTATGCAGCTTATGTGATATTTCAAAAAACAGAAATACGGCAGACCGAACATAAAAAGCACGGATTTTTCCCTATATCACGCCATTTTCAATAGATTTTTGCCCTCAGAAAATTTCTGAAACGATTTAAGAGAAACGGAGAGAATTAAAGCAAAACAGAGAGAAATCAAGAGTATGAGGGATATATTTCAAAAATCCGCAGAAAAAGTCTTGACAAACCCGTTTCAAGTGTGTATAATAATCAATGTTGTGTAAAGAAGAGGTATGAGTTCCCTGTGATATTTGAGTTGCGTGCAGGGCGGTACCAACGTCTATGCGGCAATTTTTTCGATACTATATTAAAAAGGAGATCTGACTATGTCAACTTATATGCCTAAGGCTAATGAAATCAGCCGTAAGTGGTATGTGCTTGATGCTTCCGGCAAGTCCCTCGGTCGTGTAGCTGCTCAGGCTGCTGCAATCCTCCGTGGCAAGCACAAGCCCACATTCGCTCCTCACGCTGACTGCGGCGACCACGTTATCATCATCAACTGCGCTGAAGCTGTTCTTACAGGAAGAAAGCTCGAGCAGAAGACCTACAAGTGGCACACCGGCTGGATCGGCGGTCTTAAGGAGACCAAGTACAGCGAAATGATGAAGAAGAACCCTGAGAAGGCTATGATGATCGCAGTAAACGGTATGCTCCCCAACAACACACTTGGCAGAGCAGCTCTTACCCGTCTGAGAGTATATGCAGGCGCTGAGCACAACCATGCTGCACAGAAGCCCGAAAAGTTCGATATATAAGGAGGGTGTAAACAATGTACGAATCTAAACAGCAGTATTTTTACGGCACAGGAAGAAGAAAAAGCTCTGTTGCAAGAGTAAGAGTTTACCCCGGCAGCGGCAAGATCACCATCAATGGCAGAGACATTGACGATTACTTTGGTCTTGAGACCCTCAAGCTCATCGTTAGACAGCCTCTCGCTCTCACTGAGACCGCTGAGCAGTTCGATATCGTTTGCACAGTAGCAGGCGGCGGCGTTACAGGTCAGGCAGGTGCTATCAGACACGGTCTTTCCCGTGCTCTCCTCGTTTTCAACCCTGAGCTTCGTCCCGTTCTCAAGAAGGCCGGTTTCCTCACAAGAGACCCCAGAATGAAGGAAAGAAAGAAGTACGGCTTAAAGGCTGCTCGTCGTGCTCCTCAGTTCTCGAAGAGATAAAAGATCTCCTCAGCATATCACGTATTTGCGTGGTTTCAAGCCGCTTATCAAAAGATTTGGGGCTTGTTTGGGGATTATAATGAATCTTCGGAATCATCCGCAGAGTTTTCTGTGGGTGATTCTTTTTTCATATCCGTATTGTCTAATCTGGGGCATATTCTGTCAGCAACGGAATTAATAAGCGATTCCTTTGATTCAAGCAGCACTTCTGCATAAAATCCAAGCGTTGTGCTGACATCGCTGTGACCAAGTTCTTTGGAAACAGCTGAAAGATCACCGCTTTCTATAAGTCCGACTGTTGCGAACGTATGACGCATCATGTGCGGCGTGAGAAATTCAAATTCCGTACCGGAGGTGCAGCGTTTAAGAGCTGTTCTGAGAGCACTGATGTCACGATAATTCCCCATTCCCGACGGGAATATCATTTCAGGGTGCTTAAACTGTGTTCCAAGCTTTTCCCGAAGCAACTTGACGTGCAGCTGCTGATCTCTGAGTATCCTTAGAATTGTTTCATTCTTTATCGAAATAAGCTTGCTTTCGCCTGTTTTGGTCGTGCCTAAGGTAAGTCGCTGACCCTTGGGCAGACTGCTGTCATAGATAAGTGTATGTTCCACAAGAATGGTCGCATTGTCATAATTTATGTCGCTCCACTTCAAAGCAAGAGCTTCCGAAGGGCGAAGTCCTGTGAGCAGCAGGAACTCGAAATAGCGTTTCTCATCATCGTCCATTTTGGAATTTCTGATATGCTCAATAAACTTCTGAGCCTGATCGGGTGTCATATAACGCTTTTTCTTTGGCTCATTCCTTTTCTTCCACGAAATATCGTGTGCGGGACTGTGGTCAATTATCCCACACTGCACTCCGTATGTCAGGATAGCTTGTATTGTGGTAAGGTACTTCTTTTTTGAACCGTTGCTGCCCGTCATTTTATTCATTGTCTGAGATAAAAACACGGGATTCAGGCGGTTAAGCTGAGTATTGCCCAGAAGCGGCTTAATGTGGTTCTCATACGATGATTTATATGTGGTAATAGTCTGCGGTTTAAGCTCACAAGCGTGAATCTCAAAATATAGCTCCGCAAGTTCTGAAAATTTCATACTTCCATCGTAATAAGGATTGGTTTTGTACTTATCGTCAAGCTTTAGAGCATATTTCTGAGCTTCTGCAAATGCTTTCTTGTATGAAAGCGTAGGAGAAGCTACAAATTTGTCATACTTCTTTATCTGTTTGCCATTGCCGTCATATCCGCAGAAGCTGATTATCTTAAAGCTGTTGGGATTTTTCTTCGTTGGTCTATGTTCGATTCTTGCCATTGTCAGCCTCCGAAATATGTAAGCAGATCAGACTTCCTTATAAGTATCTTACCATGTTCCCCACGTCCTGTGCGGATAAACGGGAGCTTGCCTGTCTTGGCGAGAATACGAATGGTACTCTGCGACACACCCTGAATGACTTGACAGCACTGCGGTATTGATAGCATTTCAATGACTTCAGGCTTGCTTTCACGCTCTGTTTCCTCCGCTCGAATGCTTTCGATAAGCTGCTGAATGATGTTTTCGGTAGTTTCTTTTGTTTTCATTGCGTTTCCTCCTTGTTTTTTTCTGTAAAGTGTGTTATAATGTACTCAAATGTTTATAATCAGGAAGTTGACTGTTGTTTTACAGGTGTTTCACCGCCATTCTCAAAGAATTCGAGGAAAGATTTCTTGTAAACGAGGATTTTTCCGCCTTTTCCTTTGCCTGTGCGGAAAGCCTGTATCTCGCCCCGTTCGATAAGGCTGCGGACTGTGTAGTAAGACAGCCCGGGTATAAGCTGCGTACATTCACGGATCGTGATAAGTTCGATATCTGTGGACATAACTTTCATCTCCTTATGATTATTTACAAAACTTAGATGTTCGAAATCAGGAACATTTTTGTTTAAGTCATAATCTACCATTTGTGATTTGTCAAGAGGTTTTATAACTTTTGTTAAATAAAAGTGTAAAAATATTTTTAATCTTTTGTGAAATATTACAGCGGAGGCAAATATGTTTTGGGATAAATATGTCCAAGCGTGTAAAAACAATAATAAATCTCCTTCCGGGCTTGCGGAAGAACTTGAAATTAACAGAAGTACCGTTGCCGGGTGGAAAAAAGGACGACAGCCAACCGGAAACACTGTCTATCAGATTGCTGAAAAGCTTGGCTGCTCAGCTGATTATTTGCTTTCAGAAGATGATGAAGACGTTTCTCTTTTATCAAAAAAGAGTGCTTTCAAGTCAATCCACGCTATCCCGCAACGTTTTGTGAGCATTATCAGCGGTGATCCTATATCTGCTGATGAGCTTGATGTAATTGCGGAATATCTGGATTGTGAGCCTGATTTTCTTAAGAATACCGAAGAAGTTAAATTTAAGCCTCTCGGCAAACGTAAACCGGGCATTGAGTTCAACGTGAATATCATGCACGAGATATTTATGATACTTGACCGCTGTGCGGACTCCAAGCTTTACAAGAGCGTCCAGATACAGATATCCCGTATCATTCTTCATTGGGTTCTTGCCGATGAGGACAGTGGTTGGACTATTGAAAAACTCTACAACATTAAGCAGATTGACTCACACAAGCTTAAATACATCTACACAAACGAAGCTGATCCCGATTCTACAAGAAATTATGGTCTGAACTTCACAGACCTGACTGTTATCAGCAGGGAAACCAAGTATTCTTATCAGTATTTGCTGACTGGAACTGATGGGGATGTTTATAAGGAGTATTTGAAGCTTAGAGATGAGAATTGATGTATTAGCGTTTACTGTCTGAATAAAAAGTGAAGCCCTGATGGCTATAATAGCTTTCAGAGCTTCACTTTTTTATTCGGTTATAATGACGAATTTGCTTGGAATTCAACCTGAGGATAACGTTTGTTTTTACCAGAAATTGATTTTGGCGGAAAAATCAAAAGAAACAGAATATTTTCTAATTATATACTTTTGCACTCATTCATTACAATAACCTCTGAACACATTAACCATTTCTTTTATTTTATCATATTTTGTTTCGTTAAGAGGAACAATAAAGTTTTTACCTTGTAAAAATATTGTTATTCATCGGTTACTCTCCTTGTGTTTGTATGAAGAAATACCAAAAATTCTGTTGAAGAAATCCTTAAGCCTGTTATTGTTTGTCACCTTGATACATTCTTCCGAAGCATCAATAAACAGGGTGGTGGTATCAGCCTTGTTCTTTTTCAGCACCATAAGGCGTCCATGTGTGTCCATATTCGATTTTGTACATAGCAATACCTCTACAGAATGGTATGCCAAAAGGGCACGGCATTATTTCCCACTGAATACAGGCATAATTTTCATCAATCCATAACCCTTGATGGGAGCAAAATGTTTTAGGGTTTCCATATCCGCATCGCTGATGACAAAATCGACTGCCGCATTTTCTTTCATATGGTCAGGGTTTGCTGTTTTAGGAAGTGCAACGGTTCCAAGCTGCAAATCAAATCGAATGCAGAGTTGGGCAACGCTTACACCGTATTTCTTTGCCATAGCAACAATTTCTTTGTTTTTCAAAACCTTTCCATGAGCGATTGGGGCATATGCTTCGACAATCACTTCATTTCTCTCGCAGAAGTCGATAAGGTCCAGTGGTGTGTTACTGATATGGCAAAGTATTTGATTGACCATCGGCTTAATTTCACAGTGGTCGAGAATGTTTTGTAAATCATCAACGAGAAAGTTAGAAACACCGATGGCTTTCAGTTTTCCGTCCTTATAGGCATCTTCCATTGCACGCCACACTTCAATGTTTTCGGCAAAATAACGATTTTTTGCCTTACGCCACTGGCTCCACGGTTGTGGAGAGTGGATAATCATCATATCAATGTAACCTACATCCATCTTTGCAATTGAACTATCGATCTGCTTCATTGCATCATCATAAGTTTTTGCCTCAGCAATCACCTTGCTGTTAACAAAAATCTGTTCACGGGGAAGGCCACAGGTACGAATTCCTTCGCCTATACCGACTTCATTGGCATAAGCCTCGGCGGTATCAATGTGACGATATCCAAGCTTCACTGCCTGCCGAACTGCTTCGGGTGCATCCTTGTCACTAATAAACCAAGTCCCAAGACCAAGTTTTGGTATCTGTACTCCATTAGAAAGTGTGTAGGTTTCGTTTATGATTGACATTATATTTTCCTCCTGATTCTCATTCTTTCTGGAGAGAGAGCGTAATCGTTACATCTCCGTCTCCGAAAATCTGTTTTAATTCTTCATGCGTTACATCATTGATATGTTCGAGCTTCGTAAAATTCCAATGATTTGAGTTGTAATAAACCACGAAGCTGCTTCCCATAAAAAGTACAAGGTCTCCCGGTTCAGTGGTTAAATCCATATTATTCGATGGGAGTCCTTTCCATAGCATCCCTACCTTCTCCATGCCGCCGTAGTCCCGCATATGAACGGTTTTGGGTCCCCATTTCAGAAGATGCCTTAATGCGGAAGCCGAAGAATTGTTCTCCATTGTTGCCGTGTATATCTCCCCGTTGATGGTAAGGTTCATCTGATACTCACCCTCTGGACGAACATGGAAATATCCTAAGGGGGTAAATAGCCATAGCACTATGATTGCAATAACGGCAATGATTATGATTGAAATCATCCGTTTTCTCCTTTTTTCATTGATATCTGTTCTTTTTTGTTTATCCATATAGGTACTCCGTAAAACCGTTATCCAATCTGTCAAAGTGCTTCATACTGTTTTTTCTCAACCGCCTCCAGCCATAGGTTTTCCGTGTTTTCGCCGGGAACTTCAATAGAAAGGTGACTGAACCACTTATCTGCCTTTGCTCCGTGCCAGTGGGATGTAAACGATACTGCCCGGTTTTAAGCTCTGTGCTTTTTTGCCGTCCTGTTGATACCAACCCTCTCCTGCGGTGCAAACAAGAATTTGTCCGCCGTCTTTTGTTGCCTTGTGAATATGCCAGTTATTGCGGCAGCTCGGTTCAAAGGTGACATTGGCAACAAACGGCTTGCCTTTTTCCGGTTTGAACATCGGGTTTAAGTAACTGTTGCCGATAAAATATTGAGCAAACATATCATTCGGCTTACCCTTGCCAAATACATTTTCTTTTTCAAATGTCGTTTCACCCTGCGGTATTGCAGCTTCTGTTTCAGGCAGAGCATTGTATTCTTCTTCTGTTACAGGACGAACAAATTCGTTTTTAACGCCTTCACCGCCAATCTCAACGGCAATGTGAGAAAACCAACTGTCTTTTTTTGCACCGTGCCAATGCAAAATATCTGTTGGGATATTCACAACTGTTCCCGGAACTAACGAAATCGGTTCTTTTCCTTCTTCTTGGTACCAACCCTCACCGGCAGTACAAATCAAAATTTGACCACCGCCGACGGTGCCTCTGTGAATGTGCCAGAAGCAACGGGAGCCGGGAGTAAAGGTAACATTGGCAAGCATCATAGAATGGCCTGCCATTTTGAGTGGCTTGATGTATGATGAGCCGGTCATATTGCCTTTGAGCATAAAGTTTGGAATTCCGGTTCCAAAATAATTTGCCTTCTTAAATTCGTTTTTTTCAAGATATTTCATAATAACGTTCTCCTTTTTGACTTTCAGCAGTTTGAAATAATAACTTCGCCGGTACATTCCATAACGGCGTCTTCCATAATAACCTCACCAACACTGTCCGCAATAATTCTGCCTGATTTCGGATTCTTAACCGAATCAATATGTCCAAATATATCGGCTGACACATCGGAATACTCAAAAGCAAGGTCGCAGTTTTCCATTGTGCAATTAACCAGCTTTAGGTTTGTGCAATAACAAAGCGGTTGTGTTCCGATGATTTTACAATCAATCAGCGTTAGTCCATCAGAAAACCACGCCAGATATTCGCCTTTTACTGTGCAGTTTCGTACAGTTACATTTTTGCTGTGCCAAAAGGCGTCCTTGGTATCCAATGTGCTGTTGGTAATTTCAAGGTTTTCCATATACTGAAATGAATATTTTCCTTGCATCTGCACATTGTTTAGTCGTACATTCTTACTGTCTAAGAATAAATATTCTGATACAATCTCGCTGCTTTCTACTGAAATGGCATTGCATTTCCATCCAAATTCCGGCGAATTGATTTTGCAGTCGGAAATATTGATATGAGAACATTCTCGAACAGCTTTAATCCCACCTAATGTGCTATGTGAAATCTTTCCGTTTTCAGCGTACCAAAGTGCTGCACGGGTTAATTCATCCATCGTGGAATCCATCAATGTAAAGCATTTATCGTGCCACATAGGATATCTTAAAGAAAATCGACAATTTATTACAGAAATATTCCTTGCCTCTTTCAAAACAGATTCTCCGTCAGCAGGACCGGCAAAAGTGCAGTCTTCCACCTGTGTATCCATCAGATGATATAGTGCTCGTTCTTCATCATATTGTTTTAAATGTATGCATTTTTCGTTCATTAGTTTCTCCTTGCTTTAGAACCTGTCAGTTACATTTCTGCATTATTTGAGGTGTATATTCATAAAGTTCTCAATTTTATCAAATGGAATGATGTCTGTTTTATCATACAAATCCGTATGCACGGCATTCGGAATAATCAACAGCTCCTTGTTGTCGCCCTTGAGTTTTGAAAACGCATCACGGCTGAAATAACAGGAATGTGCTTTCTCGCCGTGAATAACCAGAACAGCGTTACGAATTTCGCTGCTATATTGCAAAATTGGCATATTGAGTAAAGAAAGTGGTGATGTTACATTCCAGCCTCCATTGGAGTTAAGTGAACGAGAATGATAACCACGCTCTGTTTTGTAGTAATCAAAATAGTCTTTCAAAAAGAATGGGGCTTCATCAGGAACAGAATTCGGCAGACCACCGGCAAGAGCATAACTGCCGCTCTTGTAGTCAACGGTACGCTGCGTGCACATTGCCTGACGCTTTGTATAGCGAGCATCCTCGCTGTCTTCTGAATCAAAATATCCTTTGGCGGTTACACGAGTCATATCATACATAGTAGATGTTACGGTTGCCTTGATTCGTGTATCTATGCAAGCTGCATTTAATGCCATACCACCCCAACCGCAAATACCGATAATACCGATACGCTCTGTGTCAACATTGTCCTGCGTGGCGAGAAAATCCACCGCAGCGCAAAAATCCTCTGTATTAATATCTGGCGAAGCCACATATCTCGGCTCGCCACCACTCTCACCGGTATAGGACGGATCAAAAGCAATGGTGACAAATCCACGCTCCGCCATTGTTTGTGCATACAAGCCGGATGCCTGTTCTTTTACCGCACCAAACGGACCGCAAACAGCAATAGCCGGAAGCTTGTCCTGTGCGTTTTTAGGCACATACATATCTGCTGCCAATGTTATGCCATAGCGATTATGAAAGGTGATTTTGCTGTGATTAACCTTGTCGCTTTTGGGGAAAGTTTTATCCCACTCCATAGTCATTTCAAGTTCCTGATTTTCCATAATAAAGCATCTCCTTTATATCATATTTGATTTCTTTATGCTAAATCCACGTGAAGCGTTACTTTACTGGGTAGCTTGTGGATTTCTTTTATAGATTCATCTTCTAAATGTCCTATTATCATCAAATGATGATAATCTTTTGATTGTTCTTCTCCTCCATAGAGAAGTGCAAACCAACCGCCACCAAGACAAATATCTCCATTTTTCCAGCCGGACTGTGTTTCAAGTGGGTCGTATATTCCATTTGCTGCATTGCAGCAGTAATCAATACCGGAATCTGTCCCGCTGAAATTACATGGAAGGCGTTTTTTGAAGTCATTTGCCGCAACAGTTTCATTGAGGTTTGCATATAGAATCACATTTCCGTCTGTGATACAAATTCTGTTTTTCAATTCATCACTCCTCTGCATATATTTCTTTTGCCATATTGAATACTGCCCAAGCCTTTGGCCATCCAGCATAAAAAGCCGTGTGGGTTATGATTGCCGCAAACTCTTTCTGTGTGACACCGCTCTTTTTAGCATTCATAATATGAAACTTCAAAGAGTTGTCGATTGATCCCGATGACATCAGCGATACAATCGTGATGATGCAACGAGTCTTGATGTCAATATCCTCATTGTTCCAGTTCTCGCCAAAAAGAACATCATCATTGAAGTGTGCAAATTCCGGTGCGAAATCACCAAGTGCTTGTCTGCCCGCCGTTTGTACAATTTTCTCTGCCATAAAAGTTATCCTCCTAATTATATCCATGTGTTGACTTATATCCATGTGTATATTATAATATATGTTAAGAGTAGAATTCAATTGCCAGATGTTTATAGCTGTGGATTATGCCACACTTTTAGAAAACTGGATATTTTTTTGCATAAAAAAGGAGAATATTATGCCACTTGAAAGAAAAACGGACCTGCGTGTTTTGAAAACGCAGACCGCTATAAAAGATACATTTAAGCAGATGATTATGGAAATGGATGCTTCTCAAATTACCATAAAAGAACTAACAGACAGAGCAATGATACATCGAAAAACCTTTTACCTGCATTACACTACCATAGAGGCACTTTATGAAGATATTCTAAAAGGTCTTTCTGAAGAATACGCAAAAGAAATGGATAAGATAGCTTCTGATGCACCGTTCACAGAAACCAATCGTGTTTTCTTCACTTTTATGGCAAAGCAAGAACCATATATAGAAAAAATCATATGTACTTCAAGTTATCGTGAATTTGCAGACAAGTTGTTTGTGTCAATGTTGGTTCATAATCGTTCAAGATATAATCCCTATGCAAAATATACAACCGAACAGCAGAATATCATCAACACATTTTTAGGAACAACCTCAATTAATATGTACCGCCGATGGATTCAGGACAAGAAGAAACTTCCCCTTGAGGAACTGATTCGATTATCTGGGCAGCTGTTCATGCAAGGGATTTCTTCTATAACATAAAATGCGAGACATTCTTTCATACGGATTTTGGCATTAATCTATGCCTGTACTTCCGAGCCGTCTTTGAATGTAACGGTCATATTTTTGTCCTTATCTACCGTGATGTACTCGACCATGCTGCCCCACATCCCGACATCAAATTCTGTGATAGGTTCTCCATGCTTTTCGAGGGTTTCGATGAAAATACCCAGCTTTTCATAATGAGCCTGCTTTTCCTCGATGGCTTCCACAATGGCATCGTACCTCGATTTGACTTTTTCGTATCGCTCCACCAAACCGTCATAGCGTTTCTGATAGTCCTCTTGGTTCTGTGCGGTTCTCGCATTCTCTGCAACACAGCCTTGGGTCAGTTCCACCACAATTTCCATCTCACTGCGAAGTTTGTCCTGTTCTTCCTCCAAATCAGCAGTGCCGCAGACCGTCTGCCGTATCAGCTGAATGTTTGCTATGATTTCATCCCGCTCGGTAATTACCGTGTTCATCGCCTTGATAAAAGCGGCGATGATTTCTTCTTCCGTGACGTGAGAAGTTTCACATTTTCTGTTCCCATCGAATTTATGGTTGCAGCGATAAATAACTCTGCGGTACTTGTCATTGGAGTGCCAGACCTTGGAACCGTACCAGCTTCCGCACTCGGCACATTTTATCTTGTTGGAGAAGATGCTGACTCCGCTGTACCTTGTGGTTTTCAGTCCAAACTGCAAAAGCGGATTCACACCAAGATTCAATGTCAGTGCATCGTCCGGGTCAAGGGCATAATATTCTGATTCCTCCGTAATTAAGTTGGTGGAGGATACAGCCGTATATCTTGTAACGAAATCCGAATAACTGCTGTCATAGCGATGGCGGCTGGTCACTTCTGCCACAGGCGAAATGCCATAAGGTATCAGTTCCAGTTTGCCTTCACGGTTCATCAGACAGACACAGCCAAGCACCTGTGCCACATAAAAAATGAGGTCACGGTAGCTTTCCATATCGTTGTCGGAATAGATACCCAGCGTTTCCTTTCCGTTTGGCATGGCTTCTATTTCTGCATTGGTCTGGGCAAGTTCCACATTGCATTCGGTGCTTGCCATCAAAAGAAAACTGTATGCTGTACCGCCGGATGCAGTCAGCTTCAATGATTTCTCAAAGCGAAGCATATAATCATAGGCTTTCAGTTCCAGTGTCTTGATATGACGGTTCGCCTCACTGACCTCAAACACACCCATCGGAATGGTTTCTTCTGTGCCGTTTGCAAGCGTAAGGTGGTATTATGACATTAGAACCTGTCTTCACAAGCATATGCGCACGTCTTTTCGGCAAATTTTGCCGCAGACTGCGTTAAAAATTCTTGCCGGGCGACAGCCCGCCTGCGGATTTTTGCCTTGTCTGCAACAAAATTATGCTCGAAAATCCGCACACATTTCTTATGAAGACAGGTTCTTAATCATTGAAGAAAAATATACGCACCACTTGAATTCTTTCAAATGATATGATACAATATAATAAAGAATGATAACTAAGAAACAGGGAGGCGGAAGCAATGGGCATATATTTGAATCCGGGAAATGATCTGTTTGCTCAGGCACTCGGCTCAGAGATATACGTTGATAAATCTATGCTGATCAAACTCACAAATGAGCGTTTGAACAGCAATGACAGGCATATCTGTATAAGCCGTCCAAGACGTTTCGGAAAATCAATGGCTGCCAATATGCTCGTTGCGTATTACAGCCGAAACTGTGATTCAAAGGAGCTTTTCAGTTCACTTGCAATAGCTGATACACTTGATTTTGAAGATCATCTTAACAAATACAACGTTATTCACCTTGATATGACACGCTTTGCATCAAAAGCTTCTGACGTTAATGGTATGATCGACCGTCTGGAGCTTACATTGAAGCAGGAACTGAGCGAGCTTTGTGCCGATATAAGCTATCCCGATTTTTATTCGTCCGATGAGATACTTACACTTATTTATAATAAGCACAGGATACCTTTTGTATTCATTATTGACGAGTGGGACTGCGTTTTTCGTATCCATAAAAACGATACGGAGGGTCAGACTGCATATCTTGATTATCTCAAAATTCTGCTTAAAGATCGTCCTTATGTAGCACTTGATTATGCCACGGGCATACTTCCTGTAAAGAAATACGGTCAGCATTCTGCTCTGAATATGTATTGCGAGTATTCCATTATTGATGCGGAGCCTTTTGCCGAATATATGGGCTTTACCGAATCTGAGGTGCAGGGACTTTGCCGTCGGTTCGATATGCCGTTTGATGAAATGAAGGGTTGGTACAACGGTTATCATGTGGGTGACACTTCAATATATAATCCCCAGTCTGTTGTCAATGCCTGCTTAAGAAAGCGATTTAGTAATTATTGGACCAAGACGGAAACTTTTGAAGCACTTAAAATCTATATTCAGCTTGATATGGACGGGCTGCGAAACGACATTATAAGAATGATAGCAGGGGAACAGGTCAGCGTCAATACAAACAAATTTCAGAATGATATGGTGACAATGAACTCGGCAGATGATGTTATAACCTTGCTGATCCATCTCGGTTATCTGACTTATGATTACGAAAAAAATGTGGCATGGATACCGGATAAAGAGGTGCGCCAGGAGTTTATAAACTGCATTGAGGACGGCGGTTGGGAAGAAGTCATGAATTCACTCAGGCGTTCAGATGAGCTGCTTAAAGCTACGTTGTCCGGTGACAGTGATACTGTTGCTAATATACTTGAAGAAGTTCATCAGCAGAACACCTCAATAATCTCATACAATAACGAGCTTTCACTTTCTGTTACTCTTGCATTGGCTTATTATTCTGCGAAAAACAGCTATGAGATTTTCAGAGAGTTCCCAAGCGGAAAAGGTTTTGCTGACCTGACCTTTATTCCCAGACGGGGAGTAGATTTTCCTGCAATGGTCATTGAGCTGAAATACAACAATTCTGCTGATAACGCCATTGAGCAGATCAAGGAAAAAAACTACACAGAAAAGCTGTCGGCATTCAGCGGTGAAATTTTGCTTGTGGGCATAAGTTATAACGACAGCAAGGGTCATTCCTGCATCATTGAAAAAATTGTAAAACAGTAATTTTGAAAAAGCGGCAGTCAATCAAAATCGGCTGTCGCTTTTTTCAAATTCACTTAAACAGAGTGGGGGATATTTCAAAAGTGTAATTCTGCATTGCAAGGCGAAAATACTTGAATTCTTTCTGCATATCTTCAATGTCTTTCTGATAAACTGAACCTAATGAATTTGCAATTTCTGCGATCTGGTTGAGATTGTATCCGATTGAAAGAAAGGCTCTTTTCAAAGCGGAGATTTCTTTAAGATCGAAGAATTTCAGTTCACCGTTCAAAGCCATTCTGCGGATAAATGTTCCTGTCCGAAGTTTGGCAGCCTCTGATTTTCGGCAAATTATCTCCCATTCTTCGGGTGTAAATCCGATGAGTTTTTTGATTCTGTCTTTTTTGTATGGCATTTTATATCAGCTCCTTATTATTTATCAGGTGTCAGGGTGTCCCTGAATTTTTGCGTGTTACAGCCACGCAAAACGAAAAGGTATATACCTTTTCTACGCTTGCGGGTATCTTCCTTTTTATCCGCCACCCATCGGACAGTTTCCGCAAGGGATATTATTCAACCTGCTGAATTCAATAGGTTGACGTTTACTGTCCTAAAGGTGGCGATGGTGATTGCTCTGAATCAAGCAAAAGTGGGAATTGCAGCTTTGAGCAAATGGGTGACTGCTTTTGAAGAAACTGCTTTCGGCAGAAATTGGATATTTGCAATTTTAAAATCTCCGGATTTGATAAACCGCATTTTTCGTAAGTCACGCTTCTGAGATTTTTTTAATTCATTACAGCGGCAGATTTTAATTTCTAAAAAAAATTCCGCATTAGTGATTTTTCAAAACCAATATTTCATCAAAATCACTCCGAGCAGTTTTGCTGATAAGGCAAATCAGCACATCATCAATTCCGAAAAAAATAAAATCAGCTGATTTCACAAAATCGATACTTGCAGATTTCCGCTGTTGTGATTATTTTACTTCAACGATTATTTCATCAAGCCCCATTCGTCAGCGGCATTCCGGTATGAGCCGTAAAGCCTGCGAAAAGTGAGATGTTGCAGGTGTAGGCTGAGTTATAAAGTGCGGTGCAGATATATTTGTCGGGGCATTGTATTTTTCTTTCAAGTTTAGAGATGTTGTCGATAACGTACAGGATATGCTCATCGGTCAGTTTCAAAAATGTACTTTTCGCAGTTTCGGCAGGAACAGACTTTCCTCCGATAACTACCTTTCGCTCTCCGCACACAACATCAACCATAATATTTCTTATTTCGGTTATCATATCTGCGATAGATGAATTGCTCTCGGTTAGCATATCATAGCCGATATTTTCGTTGATGATAGCTGTCGCATCTTCTCGCTCGAAATCATTGACAGATTGATATGATTGATTTTCGGTATTACTGATATCAGTCTTGATTATATTATTCTTGATTGTATCGGTTTTGTCGGGTTCAAGAGAACGGTTTTCTTTGGCACAAGAAACAGGATTTTCTGTGTTCTGCACTTCGGATATTCCGCTGCCCTGAATACGGCTTTCTTCGTCACTTGAATTTTGTCTGTCGGGACTATCCGTTTCAGGAGTATCATCGGGATCCTCGTCCACGATAAAATTCTTCACATAAATTATTGAAGGCTTGCCTAAACCTCTTCTTTTGCGTGTTATCAGACCTATGCCGTTTACATCATCCAGTTCCTTGAAAAGCTTTGAAGCCTTTTCACTGCAGCAGTTGAGAGTTGCAGATGCTTCTTCAACGGTATAAATGATATAGACTTTGTTTTCGTCATCAAACCATTCATTCTGACGGGACAGGCTCATTCGGTCAAGCAGCAGTGCATAAAGTATTTTTGCATCGTTAGACAGTTTCTCAAACGCAGGGTGAGTGAACAGTACCCAGGGGACTCTTACAAAATTGAACGTTTCGGTCTGATTTCCATAGTAATATTCAAACATTTTTATTCCTCCTTGAAGTTGGAGGAGATCTTTTATCCTTGGAGCTTTTTGGGGCTTATTGTGGGGCTTAAAGACATTTCAGCACCGTATAAGACGGGTTGATCTGTGTAAAAATATAACGGTTTTACGTCGTTTATTAAAATCGGAAACATTTTACAGGTTATCCGTAAAGTTCTCAAAGAGATAAAAGAGCTCCTCAGCATATCACGTATTTGCGTGGTTTCAAGTCAGTTATCAAAAAATTGGCTTGTGATAATAATGATTATTCAGGATCACCCACAGAGCTTTCTGTGGGTGATTTTTTTTATCTGCATTGCCCGACAATAAGTAACTCCTTTGATCAAACGTACCCGTCATACTAATCTTCAATCGTTCTATAGGCAAAGCCGACAGATGAAATAAGACCAGTCTAGGAAAGTGACCGCAGGC
>CAKSRC010000022.1 GCA_934486915.1 uncultured Eubacteriales bacterium | reverse complement strand
CTGGTGTAGCTCAGTTGGTAGAGCAGCTGATTTGTAATCAGCAGGTCGGGGGTTCAAGTCCGTCCACCAGCTCCAACCTCATTTTGAGTGTTGTAAAATTTAATTAAAAGGGAGATTTCCCGAGTGGCCAAAGGGGGCAGACTGTAAATCTGTTGTCTCAGACTTCGGTGGTTCGAATCCACCATCTCCCACCAAGACATGTAATCCTGCTAGATAGTTAGCAGGATTTTTTTCGTATGTATAGATAAATAAAAGGGCTGCTATATTATAGCAGCCTTAAATGTTTATTTTTCTAGGATATATTTATCGATTGACCCAGCAGCTTTTTTACCTGCTCCCATTGCCAATATAACAGTGGCAGCTCCAGTTACGATGTCTCCTCCGGCATAGACACCCTCTTTAGTTGTTTTAAGGGAATCATCTACTATAATACAGCCTTTTTTATTAGTTTCAAGCTCTTTAGTGGTAGATTTTATTAATGGGTTTGATGTATTTCCAATAGCCACTATTACGCTGTCAACTTCAATATTAAAGTTAGAGCCTTCCTTTTCTATTGGTCTTCTTCTACCGGATTCATCAGCCTCTCCAAGTTCCATCTCAATACATTCTATAGCGGCAACTTTGCCATCTTTTTCTATAATTCTAACAGGGTTATTAAGGAATTTGAAGATGATACCTTCTTCCTTAGCGTGGTGTATTTCTTCTTTTCTTGCAGGCATTTCTTCTTGGGAACGTCTATATATAATATATACATTTTCAGCGCCCAATCTTTTAGCACTTCTAGCAGCATCCATTGCGACATTTCCGCCGCCAACAACTGCGACATTTTTACATTTTGATATAGGGGTATCATAATCGTCTAGATATGCTTTCATGAGGTTTACCCTAGTCAAAAACTCATTGGCAGAGTAGACTCCTGGGAGACCTTCTCCTTCTATGTTCATAAATCTTGGTAAACCTGCTCCTGTTGAGATATACACAGCTTCATAACCATTTTCAAATAATTCATCGATTGATAAAATTTTACCTATAACCATATTGGTCTCAATCTTGACACCTAATTCTTTTAGGTTTTGGATTTCTTTCTTTACGATTTCCTTAGGAAGTCTGAATTCAGGGATACCATACATTAATACTCCACCGGCTGAATGCAATGCTTCAAATATAGTAACATCATACCCCTTTTTGGCAAGATCTCCGGCACAAGTAAGACCTGATGGTCCGGCACCTAAAACAGCGACTTTGTGTCCGTTTGGTTTAGCTGTTTCAACGGGTTTATTAATGTTTTTCATAGCGTAATCAGCTACATATCTTTCAAGTCTGCCTATAGCGACGGGTTCACCTTTTATGCCTCTTACACACTTGGCTTCACATTGTGTTTCTTGGGGACATACTCTGCCGCATACAGCCGGAAGACTGTTGGTTGATTTAATTAGATCATAGGCTTTTTCAATATCGCCTTCCCTAATAGCTGATATAAATTCAGGAATTCTAACCCCGACAGGACATCCTGATACACATGGACGTGTTTTACAATTTAGGCATCTATTTGCCTCGTTTAATGCCATGTCATCTAAGTATCCAAGTGAAACTTCATCAAAATTTTTATTTCTTATGTTTGGATCCTGTTCAGGAATATTTGTTTTTTTCATTTCCATATTAGGCATGTTTTTCACCTTCTAACAATCTGCAATATTCTTCTCTTTCTTTAGCTTCTTCTTTTATATATATCTTAGACCTCTTAATAGCCTCATCAAAGTCTATCATATGACCGTCAAAATCAGGGCCATCGACGCAGGCAAATTTTGTTTTTCCTCCAACAGTTAACCTACAGCCTCCGCACATACCGGTTCCGTCTATCATAATAGAGTTCATACTTACCATTGTTTTTATATTATAACCCTTAGTAAGATCACAAACTGCTTTCATCATTGGGAGGGGCCCTATGGCTATGACAAAATCATAACCGGCTCCGTTTTCTATTTGCTCTTTTAGAGCATCAGTAACAAAACCTTTGTGACCGTTAGATCCATCATCAGTCATTATAAAGAGGTTAGATGATGAATCACTCATTTCTTTTTCAAGAATTACTAGGTCTTTATTTCTAAATCCTGCTATCATATCAACTTTAGCTCCCATATTAAATAGGGCTTTTGCTTGTGGATAAGCTATAGCACAGCCGGCTCCTCCGCCTATGACAGCAACATTTTTATAGCCTTCAAGATCCGAAGCTTTTCCTAATGGACCTACGAAATCTAAAATAAAGTCACCCTTATTTAAGGTGTCTAGGAGTTTAGTTGTTTTTCCAACTATTTGGTAAATTATAGTAACGGTTCCTTTTTCTCTATTATAGTCCGCTATAGTAAGAGGAATCCTTTCACCATGTTCATTTACCCTTAAAATAATAAATTGACCTGGTTTTGCTTTTTTTGCAATTAGTGGAGCATCTATTATCATCTTTGACATAGAGTCATTAAGCTTAGTTTTTTCTAAAATGCAAAACATATGAACACATCCTTTTGGTATATAATTAATATTATATATCAATATTAAAATAATAATGCGTTAATTTTAAAATATCAATTAAAGTTAACATATTAATTATACTATAAATAGGTCAACATTTAAATATGAAGATTAAGCCAAGCTTTATTTATGGATTTTTGTTGTTTTTACTAAATTTTATTATATTTTATTTTTTATATAACACAATTAATAATAAAGTCAAGATTGAATTATGGGTGATTATGTAGTATTATTTTAAATAGATAAGAATTAAAATATGGAGGTTTTTATGAGAGTACTTATATTATCAGCTTCGACAGGCGGGGGGCATCTAAGAGCATCCTCTGCACTCAAATCATATATACTGGATCACGATGAAACCTCAGTTGTAGAAATTGTCGATACATTAAAATATATAAGCCCTATATTGAATAAGACAGTAACTGAAGGATACGAACAACTTGCCAAAAAATCGCCTAAGGTTTACGGCGCTATGTATAAAACTGCAAACAAGGATCGTTTTAAAGCATTTGTCGTAGCATTTAATAACCTATTTAGCAAAAAATTACTACCTCTTTTTGAAGAATTTAGACCCGATGTTATAATATCAACTCATCCATTTTCAACGGAAATGGTATCTAATCTTAAGGAATCTGCAGGGGTAAAAATTCCTCTTGTTTGTATAATGACGGATTACGCACCTCATAAAACATGGATTAATAAAAATGTTGATGCCTATGTCGTTTCTAACGATGATATGGTTGATTTGATGGTTGAGATGGGAGTAGATAGAAATATTATATATCCATATGGAATACCAATAGATGATTCATTTTGTTTTGCTTTAGATAAGAAAAAGTTTCTTGATGAATTGCAGCTTTCATTAGACAAGCCTACAATATTAATTATGGCAGGAAGCTTTGGAGTTACGGATGTATTGAAAATATATAATAATATCGTAAAGATAGATCTTGACTTCCAGATTATAGTGATAACGGGGAAAAATCGAAAACTTTACGATGCATTTGAGAAGATTTTAAAGGCTCCTGAGGAATCTCCAAGCGCTATAGCCAAGGTTTCTAAGGTGATATCGGAAAAATTACCGTCTACATTGTTTTCAAAATCAAATGATAGAAAAATTAAAAAAACAACGCTTGTTTATTATACAAACGAAGTTCATAAATATATGCAAATAGCGGATCTTATAATAACAAAACCTGGTGGACTTACTGTTTCAGAGGCGCTTGCATGCAATTTACCTATGGCTGTCTTTAATGCGATCCCGGGACAAGAAGAAGAAAATGCAGAATTTTTGATTGATAATAATATGGCGGTAAAGCTTGAAAAAAATTCTACTTGTGCTAAGACAATAGAGGAGCTAATTTCTAATAGAAATAAACTTAATCAAATGAAGGCGTCTTGCGAGAATTTTGATAAATCAAAATCCAGTAAGCAAGTCTTTGAACTAATTAAAGACCTTATTGATTGTAAAGAGTAAGTACGTTATTTATAAGTAAAATTTTAAAAGAGCCGTATCCTTGGTATAAGGATATGGCTCTTTTATAGTTATTTCATCATATATTGCACATTGTCAATTAAACTTCCCATTGCATCAAGTGCTTTATTGGCCTTCCTTTTCATTTGTTTGTTATTTTTCATCATTTGGCTTCCTGTAAATCCTGCAGCCATTCCTACAGCAAGTCCTACTCCCATGCCTTTCATAATACCCATTGTATTTTTTGACATATATATGCGCCTCCAAAATAAAATTGTTGTTTTGACAACAATTTTATTTTCACCATTTAAGGTATGATTAAAAGCGAAACATTTTGGAAACCTAATAAAGAAGTCAAGATTTAAAGACAATGTAATCGTATAATTATCATCTTGGAAAGATTAATTCAAATATATATGTTTTTTATAATGTATATTAGCTGCCTTATTGTGTTGTACAATTGTATAAGTTAGTCGCTAAAATAAAAAAATCACCCGGTTTTAAAGTAAACCAGGTGATAGTTATTAGTATTTAAAGCGTTGTTTATAAAAATCCAAAATTTAAATTATTTAGAAGCAGTTGCTTCTTCTTTTACTTCAACTTCTTTAGAAGCTGTAAGTTTAGCTTCTTCTTCTTCCCTTACTTTTAGAAGAGCTGTATATTTCTTATTTAAGCCAAATACAGATCCAGTCCATAGACCAACAACTATTAATACGATAGGAGCGATAATGCCTACTAATCCTGTTAATGTTGCACCTGCGAAGATTGTTAGAAGAACTTCACTGATTGTAGATCCGCCGGCTTTACCTAGACGACCACCAATAACTTCAACGGCTGCTTGACCTTTAGTCTTAAGATCAGGATCTAGTGGAATATATGTCATTTGTTTAGTTGAGTCGAACAATGAATATTTAATACCTTTAGATAATGCATCTTGAACAAGACCAAAACCAACAGCTAAAGCTAATACGTTAAATCCGAATAGAGAAGAATCTAATCCGTGTTTGTTTTCATAGAAGATAATTCCAAAGAATAGTCCGCCCAAAACAAGAACTGAAATAGGAGTAATAAGAGCAGCAGTTCTCCATGAGCATTTTCTTAAAATGTTACTACCGGTTAGAGTGATAAGAATTGTAACAAGACCTGTTACGATTGAAAGGTTACCCATCATTTGGTTAAATGCATGGCTTGAACCATAATATAATTTACCTTGACCCTTCCAAACAACTTCAGATAGGTTGATAGCAATACCATAGCCGATAACCAAAACGGTGATTAAGAGTAAGTATGGAGATGTAATGATACATTTGAAGCTTTCGCCAATACCCATCTTCGGTTTTTCTTTTTTCTTTGCTATCAATGCAGGATCATAGAAACGAGAATCTGTTAGTATGCGTTTGTTGATATATGTATATAATGCAAGAATACAAGAAGCAGCAAGAAGTACACAGATCATTTGCCACATAACATTGGTTTGGAATGCATTTTTAACACCTGCAGCTTCTGCAGCTTTGGTTCTACGGCCAAGGAATTTAACCAATGAACCTGATAAAATAAGACCAAAGTTACCGATACAAGCAAATAGACCATAGAATCTCTTTACTTCTGTTTTCTTTGTAATTTGGTTAGCAAATTGCCAGAATAGTGCGGATATAACAAGACTTCCCCAAAGCTCTGATAGGATATAGAAAAGAGAATAACTCCAGTTACCTATTAAAGGCCATTTGTTATACATAAATGAGTTTAATGCAGGGATTGTGTTTGCTCTTAATGCTTCTATTGTTGCTTCGGACATATGGATTTTATCGGAAAGTGGAAATAGTATAAATCCAAAAATTGTATAGAAAGACATGAAGAAAATTATGCAAATATAGAAAACTTTTTGCATATCAAATTTATTGACTAACTTAGCGAATACGATTAGTGCAATAACGGCAGTAGGCATAACGCCCCATAATTTTATAGCGGGAATAGATTCAGCTCCTCCGCAATGAGCTGTGGAAACAATTAATGTATCCTTTAAATCTCTTACCAATGTGTATACGAAAAGTATAAAGAACATCATTAGGGACATTGGTAAAAACTTTTTCATTTCGTAGCCGTGAATAGGCCACACCGCAGCTTGAAATTTGTTAAATTCAGGCTTTGACTTTGTAACAGTTTCACTGTTCATTCAAAAAAACTCTCCTTTTTTCTGCTTTGTTTTGATTAAATGCTTCAAGCGATATCATACTAATATTCAAACCCTGCCGCGACAATAAGGCGGCCAAACGAAAAGTTAAACATTATCTATCACCATTCAACACAACCGTTTATAGTAACGTAAAAATGTACCATATAATATTGTACCAATAAGTAGATGACTTTTCAATTATTAAAAATAGAAAATATAATTATTGATTAATCCATATACAAATAGCATCAAATAATCTGATATAATTATATTTAATTTAGCATAAATTCCTAAATTAGGTGGGCATAAATTGAAATTAAGGAAAATATTGTATTTAAATAGAGAGTTCAAATAGTTTTTTGCAATAAATACACCAAAATATTATGTTAAATTATACAAATAAAATTCTAAACAAACTAAATACAAGCTTACTTTAAGCTATTTTAAATTATATATAATTTTGATTTGATGTTATAAATTATTTTAAATTGGTAGTATTACGACCTATATACATTGATGTAATATATAATAAGCATAAATAAACAGTAAATTATACATATAATAATATTTGAATTTGAGATTAAAATAGTAAAAACGGAGATAAATATATTTTTTTGAAATTGTTTTTTTGGTAGCAATTTAATGTAAGCAAAAGTTTATTTATTTTGGGTTATCTAGCTTGCAAATTGATGATTAGCCTTTTTTATATAGTAATCATATATTATTATACTCTCTAAAAAAAGTAATTTTTGAATTGTTTTATACTACAAAAGATATTGTTTTGTGTCATTTAACAAATTTTAGCATAGCATAAAATATAAGGAAGGGGAGATTATTATGGAAAGTAATTTATTTAATATTAAATATTTTTTAGCTGCCAATTCAACAAGAGGGTTTGTTTCTAGATTTGATCAACTTTATAATCCATATGAAGATTGGTTTCTATATATAATAAAAGGAGGACCTGGGACAGGAAAATCTACACTTATGAAAAGTATTGCTAAAAAGGCCGTAGAACGTGGAATTGCAGCAGAATTTATATACTGTTCATCCGACCCTAACTCACTTGATGGGGTGATTTTTCCATCTTTAAAAGTTTCTATAGCAGATGGTACGGCTCCTCATACATTGGATCCGGTTTTCCCTGGGGTAGCGGATACTATATTAAACCTATCTGACTGCTGGAATGAGAATATCTTATATAGTTTTAAATCGAAAATTAAAGAAGCTACCAATAAAAATTCCCTTTGTCATAAGAGGTCGAAATATTATTTATGCGCGTGTAAGAATTTGATTGATGATATGGAGAGTCTTATTCAAGAGAGTATCTTAGAGGAAAAAATTGATTCTTACTGCAAAAATCTTTCTAGGAGGTTCTTTAAGGAAAAATTAGATATAGAGGCAAAAGAAAGTATTAGATTTTTAAGCGGCATTACACCAGATGGGGTCGTAGTGTTCGAAGATACTTTGAATAGAGTATGTGAAAGAATTTATATGCTTGATGATGAGTATGGTTTAGTTGCCGATATGATACTTAAAAATATAAGAAAAGAGGCTCTTGGGTCAGGTTATGATGCGGTTGTATGTTATTGCCCTATGCAGCCTGACACGAGGATAGAGTGTATAGTTATTCCTAAGTTAAAATTAGGTTTTTGTGTTTCTAACAGTTATCATAAAATGAAAAAAGTAGAAGCATTTAAGACTATACACTGCAAGAGATTTATGGACAGTAAAATTATAGAAGAAAATAAACAATATATAAAAATTAATAAGAAACTAACGAGACAACTTTTAGATGAGGCGATTTTAAGGCTCAAAGAAGCAAAATCCATTCATGACGATTTAGAAAAATATTATATTCAAAGTATGGACTTTAAAAAGGTCGGTGATATAGCTAATAGAGTTGTAGGGGATATTTTAGATTAGAATTTTTATAATAAAGCCACCATTCAAGAACTTTATGCATATACATTTGAATGGTGACTTTATGTTAAATTAATATATATCAAGAGCCTCTTTAATTTTGTCGATAAATGTGCCGTCGTGAATAGAACGGCCGTCTATTATTGAGATGTTCATATCTTCAGCCCTTACGAATATGTGAGCACGATCCTTTTTAATAGTGGAAAGGGTTACTAAGATGCATTTAGAATACTTCCCTCCCAAATAATTTGAGTAGACACTCAATTCCTGCAATGCGTCTGAAGAGGGTTCTGATAATTTGCACGATATAAAAACTGGCCGGATTCCATAAAAAAATGTTACGTCGATTTCATTTGTAATTTCATTGATGTTTTGTTTATGGGTATTCCAATTTATTTTTGTACTTATTCTTACATCATTAAACATAGGGTCTTGTTGAATCTTTATAAAAACATATAGTTCAAGCCATGTTCCAAAGTCTGTCATGTACTTTTTGGTTATGTCATTTTTAAAGGAAAAAGTAATATTTTCATCATCAATATATAAATTTCTTAAAAATCCAAGTTGTTCGGCAAGGTATAGTATACTTGTATCGTTCAATGATATATTGGCATGTGAGGTTTTTATATGTCGTTTAGAAGCAAACTGCATAGGTTTATATTCAGTTGATATAGTACCAAGTGCGGTTTGGAGAAAGAAACAAACTTCTTTCCATTTAGGTATATCTTTAAATATAAATTCGCAAAACTTTAGGATGTTAGCATACATATCGGCAGCCGGTTTTGGATGGTTGCTGCCCGTTATGCTGACCCCATGGAATTGGAAGAGGCTTTCTATAGACATTTTAGGAAGCATAAAGCCATTAACTAAATAGTTGCAGCCATAAATATTAATAAGAGTTTTATTTGCCATATCAATAGAGAAAATAGGGATAAACTTCTTTTTGCATACTAAATACATTGCTATTGTAGAAATTTCCCTTGTTCCCGTTATATCAAAGAAACAGTTAGGGTTCCTGTTTATTACACGCTTACAAATTCTATAGATCTTGTCTATATTATGAAATTCTATAGGGATAGATTCAAATACTATGTTGTTTATTCTTGTTTTACAAGCATTTTTTAAGTTATCGAGATCTTCTTGTGAAACTCTTTCTTTATCATATAAAAAGATAACTTTTTGGGGTTTAAATGCAAAAATAGATACTAAATTTTTAATTGCGTCTTTATTATATACTTTAACAAGGCATTCCAAATTTTGTCACCACCCATAGTTTTATTTTTGAGGAACGGGGATAGAATCATATATGTATTTTTCAAGAAGGAGAAGGTCTAAGGTATTTACTACATTGTCATGATTTATATCTGCAGCTAAAAGGTATGGGCCTGAAAGAGAGGTCTTACCAAGCAAATGGTTTAATAGGGTATTAGTATCACGGCTGTTTATATTACCTTCACCTGTCAAATCGCCGTAAATTACTATTGTGTACTCACATTTTGTCTTATTTTTTTCCTTTAAAATTACTTTCATGTTTGTTCCAACTATTCCTGATGTGACAGCAGAATTAGAATAATTTATAAAGTGTATGCTGTATTTTTCAGTGTTATACAAGATATTATCTTTAAATTCTTTTATAGTTGTACCTTGATCTATGCCTGTTATAATATTGGTTTGGGGATCTATATTATATAAATCACTTGTGAGTAAATCACCTTTTATGGGCTCAGGGTCATTGTTATCATCATTATTATTGTTATCGTTGTTGTCATCGTCATAATTTTTAAGATTAAATAGGTTAAAATTATATTCGATATATGAGGATATGCCGTCCTTATCATAAATATTATCTATACATACGGTATATGAATCTGTGCTTGATGCCTCAAAAGAATAATTTAAGACGATAGTTTTATTGCCATTGCATAGGCTAAGACCGTTACCATAAGATAACTTAGTAGAATTTTGGGACGTATTATTTTTGATTGTAGCTGTTGGTTTGACCCCATCTGCACAGAAGATAAGATCATCATTAAGGATAATACTTAGACTTGATGAATTATTTACCCATTTATTTGGAACATAACCGTTTTGAGGATAGGAAATAAAGTTGTCACCTTTAAAGGATATATTTTTATTTCTTGAGGATATTGCTATAGCTGTATTGCCGCTGTCGTCGTAAACTAAGGCAAAACCTATAGAGGTTGTAGAGTCCGAAAGTATAAGATTTCTTAATGAGTAGTTGCTGTTAAACATATTATTTATGGAGTTTGATAACATTGTTGGGCTTACTGCAGTTGATTTGTCGATTATTGATAAAGCTAAATTTTCTTTTGCCTTGTTGAAGAAATCATCATCCATATTTTGAGGTTTTGCAGGATTGCTATAGTCATTTGCATATAACGCAAGGGCTGCAGTGTATTGTAAATCGTCGCAGAGCTCCTTGTCTATTTCTAAATCACTTAATAGGAGACTTCTTCTATAGAAATTTACTGTGTTTATTGCATCTTCCAAGACCGAATCAGTTATACTGCCGGCTGAAAAATATGCAGAAAGATCAGGTTTATAGTTGTAAATTAAGTCTATACTTGAATTTTTAGGTTTCAAATCCTTATATAAATTATTTATAGTATCTTGAGTAGGATAGATTGTTGTGCTGGTGTATTTACGTTTTTGAAGAGGATCGAAGTCTTTTATTACTTCATATTGAATATTGTTGCTTGGAGATTGGCTTAAGATCAAAACATATGGCTCGCAAGGGCATATGGATAAAATTTTATTATCAGTTTTGAATTCTTTTAAAGCAGTACCGTCTTCTTTGTCTAATAGATATAGGAGATTGTCAGACATATTGGTTATTATGCCATCATTGAATGGGCAAGAGATATTTTCATTAACAGTAACGCCCTTAAAATAATTTTTATAGAATGTATTGTCTTGATTTTGTGTGTAAATATAGCCATCATCTGCAATAATGTTATTGTCATCAATAAATGTAAAGGAATTTGCATCTATATTCCCAGCATCGCTAAGCATACCATTTGAAATGTCTAAGAATTTAAATTCATTTACAGTTTTGATATATAATCGTGATTTAGAGGGATTGCAAGTTATTAGGAGAATGTTTTTGTTAAAATTAATCTCATCAAAACTTTCAAAGTTTGCCCAGGATCTAAGCATCAAGGTACTCGGCTTGTTATTATCCACGTAAAAGATTTTATCTTTGGCAAACGCAAAGTGCTCGCCGCAGGAGATGTTACCTTCTGCTGCTTTAGAGGAGTCTATATATTTGAAGGATAAATTGTAATTTAGTACTTTGAATTTATTGTCTTGGTTAAAAACAATAAATAGATTTTCATTTAGGCTGTCACACGCAATGTAATGACCGCTGCCGATGCGGGGATTTGATTTTTCATTACCGCTTTTATCTATAAAGGTGATATATGTTGAGTTATTATCACAGCTCAAAACAGCAAATTCGTCATCATAAGCAAGCGTCTTTATATTATCATTATGTATAGAACTACTGTTTGATTTTGCGGAAGCCTTATTGAAAAGGAGACCCGTGATATGTGAAATATTGAATATAGAAAACATGACCAAAATAGCGAGGATAATATAAAAGATTCTTTTGCTCCAAGGCATAGAACATCGCCTCCATGGTAGTTTATTATTGCTTATATAATAATATTTTTTAGGTTATTTTGCAATATTTATGTAGATATAATTTTAATTTATACCAATTAGTCTATATAAGAGCTTGACTTTTATTCTAATATTTGTAAAATATAAGGGAATATATAAGTCATAAAAATTTATATGAGGTGAATTTATGAAGGAGTTAAAAAGGCCATTAATAGCGCCGTCTGTTTTAGCCTGCGATTTTTCTAAAGCGGGATCTGAAGTTAAGAGAGTAACTGAGGCGGGAGCGGATCTTATACATTTAGACATTATGGACGGCCATTTTGTGCCCAACATATCATTTGGACCTGATGTAGTGAAATCTCTTAGGGAATATTCGGATTTGCCATTTGATGTCCATTTGATGATTGAGAATCCGTTAGATTATATTAAAAGATTTGCTGACAGCGGAGCTGATATTATAACATTTCATGTTGAGTCCAAGTCTAATATAGATCAAACGCTCGATGAGATAGTGGAAAATAATGTAAAACCGGGTCTTGTCGTAAAACCGAAAACGGACATAAAAGAGATATTTAAATACCTTGATAGGGTATATATGATACTTATAATGACGGTTGAGCCGGGTTTTGGCGGGCAGTCATTTATGGAAGATATGATGGAAAAGGTTAAAGTATTAAAAGAAGAAATAAAAAACCGCCAACTCAATGTATTAATTGAAGTTGACGGCGGAATAAATCAAGATACGGTAAAGATAGCCTTAGATGCAGGGGCGGACATATGTGTAGCCGGCACAAGTGTATTTAAAGCTAAAAGTGCTAAAGATGCGATAGATAAGTTAAAGAGTTAAACTAATTAAGATAGCTTCCCATTTTTTTGATAGCATCCTTTGGAACTATTATTTTACCAAATTCAAGTACCTTGGCAGCTTTTATTTTTCCATATCCATATAAGTTGCCATATTCACTTAGAATTGTTGAGGAGGCGGGAACTAGGCCAAGGAGTGTATATAGAACCATAAAATACTTTTGATTATAGTATATAATACAGCTTTCGGCTATATGGTTTTGGACCCTAATTAATTGCTTAAGGGCACCCAATAAATCTTCTAAGGTGTCAAAACAATAGATAAAGGGCTCGCCGCTTCCTTTAATCCTATAGATCTTGCGTTTTTTCTCAAACTTTCCCAAAAGAGTGAATAGGATAACGCAGCCCGGATCTTTAGGGAAAAATTCTATCATTAATTTATGATTGGTTATTATAAATCCGGTTTCTTCTTGGGCAATTTTTAATATACTGTCTATAGCGATTTTAGCGCTGTTGTCAGACCACTCAACTGAGTTATTCTCAATATTAAAAGCTTTCATATCCTCGTCAGTAAGGGATACTATAAGCCGTGTATTATCGATCTTTTCTATTTTCAAGACGGCTCCCCTCCCTGTTTGAATCTAGTATATTATTATATTAATATGATTGCACCTAAGGTGCAATAGGGGATTATAGGTATCATAAAATTACCATTACTCAAGTGTATGTTTTTATAATACCTTTGCTACATCATATGAAAGTGTCTTGAAATAAGTAACCGTATTTTAATTAAATTTATTTTAATGATTTTTATAACAATACATAGGATGATTTGATTTTCTTAGCAGTAACAATATGAAAAGGCTAAAAATCATGGAGAAGCCTAACTCCTTTATTCAATATTTTAGAACTTTATTTATTATAGGTGATATTTTCTTATAAAGTAGGAATGTCAAAATAGAAATGATGATTCCCTTTAAAATATTAAATGGAAATATTGTAAAAAGTACTACATTAAATAGAGAATCAAAGTTATTATTTATAGAGCCAAACATTGCTAAAATAGAGTCGATAGGCATAACAAGTGAGTATATGGGTATAAGAAAAAAGTAATTTATCAATGTACCCCATACAGCCATGGCTATAGTTGCACAAATTAGGCTTATAACGGCAACTTTTTGGCTTTTTTTATGTTTATATATAATGCCTGCAGTAAAAACAAATGATGAACCGATTAGAAAGTTTGCGATGTTTCCTATAAAAGTGTTGGTAGTAAAGAATATGTTTATAATATTTTTTATAAGTTCAACGAGTATGCCATAAGCAGGACCAATGGCAAAAGAAACTATTAAAGCGGGTATTTCTGATAAATCAAGTTTCAAAAATGCAGGAGCAAACGGCACTGAAAAGCTAAAAAGCATTAAAAAAGAAGATATAGCAGAAAATATAGAAGACACAAGCAATTTGTAAAGCTTGTGTCTATCATTTTTATTAGAAAACGGCACTAAATCAGCCTCCATTAATTTATTGAGAGTATATATCATTGATTAGATTTTTTGAAATACAAAAATCCTTATATTCATTTATAATATCATAAAAAGGCTCTTCTTTGCCAATGATTTTAAAGAGATCTTTTATTATTATAGAATATGTTAAGTCTAAATGTATAATGTTTATGTCGTTTTCCTTATTATAATTTTTAATTATATTTTTAAACTCATCTAATATAGAATGGTTAATCTTTAGAGATCCCAATGTTGCTAATATTTTATAATCCTCTTTATTAAAAGATGATAGATAGTTATTTAGAAGAGGCAATGCAAACATATTATTAAGTTTTGTCGCAAAAATTACTTTAAAGCTTGGTTGATATAGATTTAGTATTGATTCGCTTGAATTGGAGAACTTAATATTTGGAGAGAGATCCAGTGTATTGTTTTTAGCAAAGAGGTTTAGAAAGTTATAAAACTTTTGGGGCGAGTAATTATACAATTTTGAAAAAAGGATTTTAGTATTATATAGTGGAATATCTTCTTCTTCGTGGTATGAAAAGAAGTTATTTATGTTCATGATTAAAATTCTCCTTATTAAATTTATATATCTTTAGTCTTTTTTATTATTATCCTCTGCTTTTTCAGTTTTTACCTGCGGTTTTCTTGGTGTACGATTTTTAGGTTTGGTTTTTTCCGGGATTCCATCACCTTTGTCGTTTTTTTCAAGTATTGTTTGCTCTTTTTTAAACGTATTGTTTTTGTCACTTGACGGTTCTAATATTTTTTCATTTTTGTCAATCTTCGTGGATACGGGCTTTTTTCGTGTTGCTTTAATTTTTATTTCTTGTGTTTCTGACTTTGAATCAAGATTGTTGACTTTTTTGGTTTGCCTAGCAATATTTAGGTTGTTGAGTTTGCTTGAGACTGTTTCTTTACTACTTTCAATTGCATGAGATAAGGATTTTTTGTCAAGGTGTCTGCTATAAAATACGATGAAGTATGAAATAATAGCCATAACTGCAGATAATATTAGTAGAAGGTGGTATCCTATCTCAGTATTTATGTATACCCCAAAAACTACGTCAGTACTTACTCCAAACAATGCCAAGACTCCCGGGAGGCCGGGGATATAGGTTAAAAGGGCATTTGAGATTACATTGTTTATATTGCTAAGCTCATTATCTATTTTTGATGCAATTATGTTATTTAGTATGTTGACGACTATGCCTACAAATCCAATAACTGCAAAAAGTATTGTAAAGACGATAGCCGGCGCCATTGTAGGTTTCCTTTTTACAAATAAGAGAATTGCTCCAAAGAGTGCCAAAATGGGTATAGAGTAAAATCCCCATTCAATCTTTGTTTTAACGTTATTAATTTGATTTACTCTATCTACTACACTGTTTGAAGCAAGCATGATAGAATTAGAAATGTTTTTTGCGCCATCGACTAAATTGCGTGCATCATCAACATATAAGGAAAGAGAGTCCATTACACTTACAATTGAACTTCCAATGTCACCAAAATTGTCATTCAACATATTTTTAATATCATCGTTTTTAAGGATATCTACAGCATCACTGTTGACAAAATCAGAGATTTGATCGATTACTCCATAGCTTGGCAAGGGATTAGTTAATAATGGGTATATTGGTACACCAAAGACATTAAAATCACTTATTTTGGTGCCGTAAATCGAATATTGGGGAAGTTCCTTATGTTTAAGCATATCAAAAACCGTGAAGCTTGTGATTTCATCATCACGCGAGAGTAAATCAACGCTTTTACTGTTATTTAGTGCTTGACCTTTTAAAGAAAGTTCAGCACTTGCACTTAAAAAAGGCAGCGAGAAAAATATAATCATAGGGATTAATAGAAGACATACGACTATCTTTAAGTGAGTTGTTAAGGCTATTCTCTTATAGCATTCTTTTGTTTTAGACCACAAATTCTTGTTATTTTCTTTCACACGACAACACTCCCTTTAGTAAATTTTAGAATATAATAAATATTTATGCCTTTTATTATATGTTAAAAATGTTAATAACGCAAGATTTTAGGTGAAATTGCGGCGATTTTGTATGTAATTTTTTTATGTAAAAATTATTTTTTAATTGGTTGACAAGTCGCTTAATACTAAAAGTTTTTGAATAAATAAAAAAGTGAATATTGTTGAATATTCTAAAGTTAGAAGTTATGGGCATATATATAAAAGTTATTAACCTTTTCAACAGGGTTTTCAACAATTGGGGTAGATAAAACGATATTACTAATTGTATATTGTGAAAATATCACACAAATAGTTTGAAAAATGTAGAATGTGCTCATAAATATAAAATTTGACATGAATTCTTTTTTATTTTAGAATATAAACATATTATAGATAAAAGGGGATGCTATAAGACTTTTATGGAGAATGTAATTGTACAATTGCTTATACTTTTGGTTTTAGTTTTGGTAAATGCCTTTTTCGCTATGTCTGAGATAGCACTTATAACTATTAACGATAATAAGATAAATATTTTAGCTAAAAAGGGTGATAAGCAAGCTAAAAAGATAGTTAAGCTTACTTCTAATTCAAGTAAGTTTTTTGCGACTATCCAAGTAGGTGTTACTCTTTCGGGATTTTTAACATCGGCTTCAGCCTCTCAAAGCTTTGCAGGCATGTTGGCTGAATGGCTTCAATTTTTACCTTTTTCAGAATCTGTTATAATGGGTATATCTACAGTTATCATAACTTTAATCCTCTCGTATTTTTCTTTGGTTTTAGGTGAACTTGTTCCTAAAAAGATAGCTACGCAAAGGGCCGAAGAAATATCATTTAAAGTTGTTGGGATAATACAAGCGGTCGCCAATGTATTTAGTCCATTTATAAAACTTTTATCGGCTTCTACTAACTTAGTTGTTAGATTTTTGGGATTTGACCCTGCTGCATCTGAAGAAAATGTGACGGAAGAAGAAATCCGTATGCTTATTGATGTGGGAAAAGAAAAAGGAGTTATAGAAACCAACGAAAAAGAAATGATTAACAATATATTTGATTTTAATAATACGATTGTAACAGAGGTTATGACACATAGGACGGATGTTGTGGCAGTTGAGAAACACTCAAGCATAAAGGAAGCTGCTAAACTTTCTAATGCTATGGGATATTCAAGAATACCTGTTTATGAAGAGGATTTGGATAAAATAGTAGGAATAGTTTATGCTAAGGACTTGCTTAAATATGTTTTCTTGGAGCCTCAAAACATCCCTAAAATAGAAGATATAATGAGAAAGGCCATGTTTGTGCCAAAATCCCAAAGATGTGATGAGGTCTTTGCTCAAATGACTAATTCCAAAACTCAAATTGCCATAATAGTTGACGAATATGGCGGAACTGAGGGCATAGTTACAATGGAGGATCTTCTTGAGGAAATTGTGGGAAATATCCAAGATGAGTACGACAATGAAAGAGAAGAGATAACCAAGGTAAGTGATAATTCCTTTACCGTTGAAGGAACGACTCCTATAGATGAAATTTCACATATATTAGGTATAACTCTTCCTGATGGTGAATATGATACAATAGGAGGATTAGTTATCGATTATTTAGGAAGGATACCAAGGGAAGATGAAAATCCGTCCATTATAATCAAAGGGATAACATTTACGGTTGAAGAGATGAATGAACATCGAATATCCACTATACTTATAGAAAAGAATATTCCTAAATCCGCTCCCAATTCTCAAAGCTAAAATTATGTAATAATAAAAATGAGGTATCAAAGTCAAGGACGATACCTCATTTTGTTGTTTAATTGGAGTGGAGTTTGTTATGCGAATGTATAATATCTAATTGCAGTACTTTTGGATCTTATTTGAAAGATATGATATGGGGATAGACAAAAATCCCCACAAAAAGGTATACAAAAGGCAAATTTGACCTAATACGTTCAATGGAATGGACGAATAATCCCAAACATTCATTTTAAGCCATAGGTTTACAATACATCCTGAGATAAATTCGATTACCGTGATGACTGCAGAACCTATTACACATTTTTTCCATAATATCATGTTTTTTAATCGGCTATAGATTCTAAACAAAATTAAAAAACACAGTCCGCCCGTTATAAGCATGGTCCAATGGGTGTATCTTCTCCATAAAATCTCTATTAGGCAATAACAAAATCCACTAAGAGTAAAAATTGTGAGATCTTGTTTGAATCTTCTTATAAAGCATCACCAATATTAATATTTGCAGGGTATTTAGGTTTATTCAACAGTGTATGACTTTGTGGTTGAAACTAATTTAAATAATATAGCATATACTAATATCAGCTATTAAATAGGCTTTTATTTAGGACCTAAATATGAACTGTTTCATTTGAAAGTTTTCTTTTATACATTGTTTTTTTATTGAATTATGGTATAATATATCGTGATTAATATATTATATAGGAACGAGGAGCTAGAACTATGAGCTACTTTAAAAAATCCAGTATTTGTAATGGTGTCGATTTAATATATATTGATAGTGATAAGTTTAAAACTGAAAAAATTTCAATTACATTTTTTCTGCCACTTGACGAAAAGACTGCGTCATATAATTTTGTACTTTCAAGTATGCTTAAAAGGCAGTGCCAAAAGTACCCGGGCTTTTTAGAGCTTGACAAAGAGCTTGCAAAGCTTTATGGAGCTAAATTGTCATCTTATGTATTTAAGCTTGGAGAGGCTCATGCTCTTACAATATCCATTACCGGTATTAAGGACCGATTTGCCGTATCTAATGAGGAAATGTCGAAGAAAATTTCAAATCTATTGTGCGAACTTGTGTTTAGACCATATTTAGATGAAGAGGGTTATTTTTCTAAAGATGCCCTTTTAGAACAAAAGCGTGAGCTCTTAGAAAAAATGGAAGCCGAATACAATGATAAAAGGTATTTTGCAAAGCTTAGATGCGAGGAGCTTATGTGTAAAGGTGAACCTTTTTGTGTAAATAAATACGGCAGTGCCGATATTATTAAAAAAATCAAACCGAAGGATTTATATATTGCTTGGCAAAGGTGCCTTAAGAATGCAAGGGTTGAGATTGTCCAGATAGGAGACTCTAACTTCCTGTCTACTAAGGATATTTTTGAAAGAGCTTTTGAAAATGTAGACAGAAAGTATATAGAAAGTCCGGTTACCAAGATTGTTGAAGCAAACGGCATACATGAATACAATGATACTATGGAAGTAACACAATGTAAGCTCGTTATGGGATTTAGGGTCGACTTTAAAGAGGGTAAATCTTTAGAAAATAGACTTATGACTGCAATATTTGGCGGGACACCAAGCTCCAAGCTGTTTTTAAATGTACGTGAAAAGTTAAGCTTGTGTTACTATTGCTCCGCAACTTATGATAAAAATAAGAGTATAATACTTGTGCAAAGTGGCGTAGAAAGTGAAAACATTGAACAAGCCAAAGCTGAGATTCTAAATCAGTTAAGGGAAATGAAAGCGGGAAAAATCAGCCAAGAAGAGATTGAATCAGCTCAAAAAAGTTTAATTAATTTATATAAAACAAGCAGCGACTCACTTTCGTCAATAGAAAATTTCTATATATCTCAGTCTTTTGATGACGATATTTTAACGGTTGAGGAAGTTTGTGATAAATTAAGGAAGATTACCAAACAAGAGATAATAGATGCGGCAAACTGCGTAACATTAGATACTATATATATTTTAAGAGGAGAGGATGCTTAATCATGAAAATTGAAACAATAAAAAGTGTAGTTATAGATGATGAATATGTAAGGGCAGTCCATTCCTCGGGTCTTAATATTTATATTTATCCTAAAAAGGATTTCTCTTCAACTTATGCTATATTTGGAACTAATTATGGATCTATTAATACTAGGTTTAAGACGGGTGGAAGTGATGATATAATTGTTTCTCCTGATGGAATTGCCCATTATTTGGAACATAAGATGTTTGAAAGCGAAGACGGCGATGCATTTTTTAAATATGCTAAGACGGGTGCATCTGCAAACGCGTATACTTCTTTTGACAAAACTTGCTATTTATTTTCATGTTCCGAAAATTTCTATGAATCTCTAAAAATATTGATGGACTTAGTTCAAACGGCATATTTCACGGAGCAAACTGTCCAAAAGGAACAAGGAATTATTGCTCAAGAAATAAAAATGTATGAAGATGAACCCGAGTGGAGGGTTATGTTTAATCTTCTTGGTGCGCTTTATCATAATCACCCCGTAAGAGTCGATATTGCGGGTACAGTTGAGTCGATTGCACAAATTACTGACAAAAAGCTATATCAGTGCTACAACAGCTTTTATAACTTGAGCAATATGGCAATATGTATAGTCGGCGATGTTGATGTAAGTAAAACATTGGATTTTATAGAGAAAAATCTAAAAGATGAACAAAAAGTAGATACTGAGACTATTTTACCTAATGAGCCTGAAACTGTATTTAAAGATAGAGTAGAACAACATTTTGAGATTTCTGCCCCAATATTTCAATTGGGATTTAAGGAGAAAGTAGGAAATTCAAGGTTAAGCACTAAGGACATCGCCTTGACTGATATATTGCTTGAATGTATGGCCTCTAAGATTTCACCTCTTTATAAGGACTTGCTTAAAAAAGAACTTATCAATACTTCATCATTTTCTTATGAATATTTCGAGGGGCCGGGATATGCTTCAATTATTTTTGCCGGCGAATCAAAGGATCCTGATTTAGCTGCTAAGTTAATAAGAGAAGAGGCCGTTAGGATTCATAAAGAAGGCATAGATAAAGAGATTTTTGAAATTGCCAAAAAAGCTGTTTATGGAAAAACTATATCAGCTCTTAACAAAACTGGCGATATAGCTAATAACTTGATTAGCTTCCATTTTTCGTCGAGAGAACTTTTTGAATATATAGACGAAATTGTTAACGCTAAACTTGAAGATGTCTTAAAAAGGCTTGAAGATGAGCTAATATCAGGAAACTCAGCTTTATCAGTAGTATCACCTATAAAGGGCAGTGACGAGGAAAAGTAGTATGTATTTTGTAGAGTTTCCTAAGCTTAATTTAAGTTTTTATGTTAACCCCGTAGCGTTTAGTATTGGTAATTTTAATATATATTGGTATGGAGTTATATTATCATCGGCTTTTGTACTTGCATTTTTATATGCTATATTTAATGCAAAGCGTTTTAGGGTTGACAGTGATAAGTTCATTGACTGCGTAATTGTTGGCTTAATTTGCGGCATCATAGGGGCAAGACTCTTTTATGTATTGTTTTTCCCCGGGGATGCCTACATAAAAAATCCTATGAGTGTCTTTTATTTGCACGAGGGTGGACTTGCTATATACGGTGGAATAATCTTTGGCCTTTTGGGTGGAGGACTTATGGCAAGGTATCGCAAGATGAATGTTTTAGCTTGCCTAGACTTGGCATCAATTTCATTTTTAATTGGTCAAGCTATTGGAAGATGGGGGAATTTTGTCAATCAAGAAGCTTTTGGAGGACCAACTGATCTTCCATGGGGAATGATGAGTGAAAATACCGTATACATAACCGAAGGTTCCGTTCATCCATGCTTTTTATATGAATCAATTTGGTGCATTATAGGTTTCTTTTTACTTAATTGGTTTAGCAAAAAATATAGGGAATATGATGGCGAAATGTTTTTGATGTATATCTTATGGTATGGCCTAGGAAGATTTTTTATAGAGCAACTTAGAGTTGACAGTTTATTAATTCCATTTATAAACTTTCCTATTTCACAATTTATTGCCATTGTATGCGTTGTTGTTGCTGCAATATTTCTTGTATATTTTCATGGTAAGTATAATCCAAATTCAAAAGTTGGTGTTTTAGTTAATAGAGTAATTGGTAAGAAAACCAATGGTGAGGACTAACGACAAAGGTCACAAAGAGAGCAATACATTTAATACGTACAGGGGAAAAACAATAATTTTAAACCACAACAAAAATAATATATACGAATAAGATAATATTGAGGAGTGGATACTATGACTATTATGGACGGCAAAACGATCGCCGAAAAGGTAAGGGGAAATATTAAAAAAGAGGTTGCCAGGCTGAAACACAAGGGAGTAGCCCCGGGTCTTGCAGTGATTATTGTTGGGGATGATCCTGCATCCAGGATTTATGTCAATAATAAAAAGAAGGCATGCGATAAGGCCTTAATTCATTCTGAAGAGTATGCACTTTCTGAAAATACAACTCAAGAAAGTCTTATAGACTTAATCAAGGTTTTAAATGAAAAAGAGGATATCCATGGAATATTGGTACAGCTTCCTCTTCCGGATCACATAGATGAAAGTGCTGTTATAAATGCAATAAGCCCTAAAAAAGATGTAGATGCATTCCATGCGGTAAATGTAGGAAAAATTATGATTGGTGAATATGATTTCTTACCTTGTACGCCTGCAGGTATTATGGAGCTTCTTAAGACATATCATATTGACCCATGCGGGAAAAAATGTGTTGTTGTTGGGCGAAGCAATATAGTTGGAAAACCTATGGCTATGCTTTTACTTCATAAAAATGGTACTGTTACTATATGCCATAGCAAGACAAACAATCTTAGAGAAGTTTGCAAAACAGCGGATATTTTGGTTGTTGCAGTCGGAAAACCAAAGTTTATAACTGAAGATATGGTTAAAAAGGGTGCAATAGTAATTGATGTTGGCATGAATCACGATGAGAACGGTAAGCTTTGCGGGGATGTTGATTTTGACAATCTATTAGACAAGGTTTCATATATTACACCTGTTCCAGGTGGTGTTGGACCAATGACTATAACTATGCTTTTAAAAAATACAGTGACTGCAGCAAAGCTTCAAAACAACGTGAAATAGATGCTATTATAAAATTAAAAGATAAAAACCCATGGTACTTAAATTTTAGTACCATGGGTTTTGTATTAGATCATATAGGACTCTTAGGAGTTAAAATATCTATTTAAAAGACCTTTAAAACCTGCACCGTGTCTTGCCTCATCTTTTGCCATTTCATGAACTGTATCATGTATAGCATCGTAGCCTAATTCTTTTGCACGTTTTGCAATATCGAGTTTTCCCATACAAGCGCCTGCTTCGGCATCGGATCTCATTTTTAGGTTCTTTTCTGTACTGTTAGTTACGATTTCACCTAAAAGTTCTGCGAATTTTGCAGCGTGTTCTGCTTCTTCTAAAGCATATCTTTTGAAGGCTTCGGCAACTTCAGGATATCCTTCTCTATCAGCTTGTCTGCTCATCGCAAGATACATACCAACTTCGCTGCATTCGCCGTTAAAGTTAGCTACAAGACCTTCATATACTTCTTTGTCTATACCTTTTGCGACACCTATTTCATGTTCACAAGCAAATGAAGTTCCTTCGTTTACTTCGTTAAATTTTTCTTTTGGAGCTTTGCATAGTGGGCAAAAGTCCGGCGCTTGATCTCCTTCGTGGATATAACCGCATACAGTACATACAAATTTTTTCATAATTAATTTCCTCCAAATTTTTAATAAGTATTATTTTTTTAGCATAATATCTAACGTAAACAATCTTGGCATTTACCATAAAAGATCAAGTTATGGTGATCCGGCTGCAATTGATATCTTTCCCTAATTTGGTCATAAATATTATTAAAATTAATATCAAGGTCGATATCGATGACACTGGAACACTCAGTGCATATAAAATGACTGTGAGGTGTGGTATTGCCGTCATATCTTTCTTGACCGTTTACGTTTGAAACTGTAATTATATCACCATTGTTTTTAAAGGCGGATATATTACGATATACAGTCCCCAAACTTAGATCAGGGTATAAAGGTTTAAGTTTTAAATATACCCAATCGGCAGTTGGATGGGATTTAGTTGAGCGAATAGCATCTAAGATTGCTTCTCTTTTTTTGCTATAATGTTGTTTTTTCATAATTTACTTCACCTAAAATAATAACAATAATAATTACTGTTATTATAATATCATATCAA
>CAKSRC010000021.1 GCA_934486915.1 uncultured Eubacteriales bacterium | reverse complement strand
TCATCAGTTGTTCTAATAAATCTATCGTTAGAAATATTTAGAAGTTTCCATAGGTTCTTAAATTTACTTACGATGTTGTCTACATACTCTTTTGGTGAAATTCCGGCAGCGGCAGCAGCGGTTTCTATTTTTTGGCCATGCTCATCAGTACCCGTAAGGAACATTACGTCATAGCCCGAAAGTCTTTTATATCTTGCAATTGCATCCGTTGCAACAGTGCAATAACCATGGCCTATATGAGGGTTTCCCGAAGGATAGTATATAGGCGTAGTTATATAATATGGTTTTTTATTCATTCAATTGCCTCCTAGATGGATAATATAATACATTTATCTATATTATAACAATTCTTAAATATTTATTCAATACAGCTTAAAAGCCAAGCGATTTGTCAATCGTTTGGCTTTTAAAGTTAGTTGTTATATTAAAGGTTTTTACGTTTTGACCTTTTTTTATAAAAGACCGCAAGGAAGTATAGGATTACAAAAAATACTAGGACCATAATCAAAACTAAGCCGCTTGAGCTGCCGCCGGTTTTAATTTCGACCCATGAATTGTCAAGAAGTGAACTTATATTATCCGGGAGACTTTTGAAAATTTGAGCTTTTTGAAGTACCTCTTCGTCAGGATAAAATATTTTATTATTAACAATTTCATCACTTAGAAGTTTTTTAGCTTCCTTTTGCGGCGTTGAGTATCCTATATATTCACTATTCGCTTTAGCAATTTGGGTGTCGCACATGAAATTAATATATGCTTCTGCCTCATTAGGGTACATGGAGGTTTTGGGGATACACATAGCATCTACAAATTCAGTAGTGCCTTCTTTTGGGATAACAAAGCCTATATTGGGGTTATTCTTGGTAAGTATTGCCGCATCACCAGCATAATAGGGGGCTAAAGCAGCTTCATTGTTGGCCATTTTATCAAAGATTTGGTCCATAACATAGGCTTGGATAAGTGGTTTTTGTTTTTTTAGTTCATCAGCGGCTTTTAACCAATCTTCTTCATTTTCACTATTGACGGATTTACCAAGCCTTATTAATGAAATTCCAAATGAATCTCTTGGATTATCAAACATTAAAATATCATCTTTATATTTTTCGTCCCATAAAATGTCCCATGAAATTTCATCTTCATTGATATGAACCATGTTTTTGTTATAGAATATTCCAACAGTACCCCATGTATATGGTATAGAATATTCATTAGTAGGGTCATAGCTTAAATTTTTAAAATTTTCATCTATCATAGAAAAGTTTGGAACATTATCAAAGTTTATCTTTCTAAGCATATCATTTTCAATAAGCTTTGATATCATGTAATCTGATGGGATAATAACATCATAATCGGCCGAACCACCTATAAGTTTTGCGTAAAGCTCTTCATTACTTTGGAATGTTGTATAGTTTACTCCAATGCCTGTCCTTTTTGTAAATTCCTTGTTTACATCTAGGGCATTATCAACGCCATTGGAAATATATTCTCCCCAATTGTAGACGTTTATTGTGACCTTTTTATCTTGATTATCTTTTGCAAAGCATAATATGTTAAAGGGGAGGAGCATAATTAAAACTAATATTGATATAATGAATTTTTTCATTTATTGTCTCCTTTCCTTTGACTTAATATCTTTGATTTGACCTATATTTATAAGAAGAAGTAAAACTAGTACTGATATAAATAAGATAGTAGAAAGGGCATTTATTTCAGGACTGACAATTTTTCTTGTCATAGAATATATAGCCAAGGGCAGGGTTTGGGTTGTGCCACTTGTAAAATAGCTTATAACAAAGTCATCGATAGACAAGGTAAATGAAAGCACCATGCCTGATACTATGCCCGGGATAATTTCGGGGAGTACGACTTTAAAGAAGGCCCTAATTGGGTGGCACCCTAAGTCGATAGCAGCCTCATAAAGATTTTTGTCCATTTGCCTTAACTTTGGTAAAACGGATAATACAACATAAGGCAAGCAAAATGTAATGTGAGATAAAATAAGGGTTATGATGCCGGGCTTTAGGATGCCGAATTTATCATAAACAAAGACAAACAACAGCATTAAAGAAACGCCGGTAACTATTTCCGGGTTTATCATAGGGAGATTTGTGAGATTCATAAAAAGACGTTTGGTGCGTTTGTTTAACTTTGTTATGCCTATAGCGGCGATTGTTCCTAATATGGTTGCAGCTATAGCAGAAATCAGTGCTATTATTAAAGTGTTGGTAAATGCATTTATTATTTGTGCATTTTGGAAAAGTCGTTGATACCACTTAAATGTAAATCCTGACCAAACTGACCTGCTCTTTGAATTATTAAATGAGAATACGATTAATACTGCAATAGGTGCATACAAAAAAATGTATATTAGGTATGTGTATATTTTTGATAAAGCTTTTATATCATAACACTCCCTTCATCATTTTCATCGCTAAATTGATTCATGATGCCTATACATACCATTATTAAAATCATTAAAACGAGCGAGATAGCAGAACCCATGTGTGGATTATATGAGTTACCTAAAAATTGCATATCAATTAGGTCACCTATTAAAATATTAGAGCCACCGCCCAGCATTTTAGATATAATAAATGTACTTACTGACGGTACAAAAACCATAGTAACTCCTGAAATGATTCCGGGCGTGCTAAGGGGGAGTATTACCCTAAGAAATACTTGACGTTTGTTTGCACCTAAGTCTTCAGCCGCTTCAATTACTTTAGTATCGAGCTTTGTAACTGCGGAATAAATGGGAAGTATCATATATGGCAAAAAGTTATAAACCATACCCAATACTACGGCACCTTGAGTATTTATCATGTCAAAAGGTCCTATATTAAATATTCCTAAAAATCTATTGATAAGGCCGTTATACTCAAGTAAGGTCATCCATGAATATGTCCTTAAAAGGAAGTTCATCCACATAGGGAGCATCATAAGCATGATAAGTATTCCTTGTTTGTTGGGTGCCATCTTAGAAATTATATAAGCCAATGGGAATCCAAGCAAAAGACATATAACAGTGGCTACTGCTCCTAAGTATATTGAACGCAAAAAAACATTTGAGTAGTTACCCACAGCCAATAAATTAGACAAAGTAAAATTTCCGTTCTTATCCGTAAAAGCAAAAATAAATATCAAAAAAGTTGGTATAACTATAAAAATGACAGTCCAAACGGCATATGGGGCTGCAGATAACTTTGACCTCATTAGTTTTCCTCCATTTCTTTTTTATGATGTTGTTGTTCTTCATACATTTCGTCACTAAATGCACTATAGTCGCCGAATTTTCCGGAATATTTGGATTTTTTCATTATATGGATGTCGTCAGGTTGCATTATCATACCTATAGTATCTCCGGGGTTCTCATATTCTGTCGTTTGAATCATCCACTTGAATCCATCAACGTCGACTATTATTTCATTATGGACTCCCTTGAATGTAACTGATGTGACGACACCTGATATATGACCTTGTTCCGGCGGAACAACTTCGATATCTTCGGGTCTTATGACAACGTCAACAGGTTCCATAGGTGAGAAGTCCTTGTCGAGGCAATCGAATTTTTTGCCTGCAAATTCTACTAGGTAGTTTTTATGCATTATACCGTCTATAATGTTGCTTTCGCCGATAAAGTCTGCGACAAAAGCATTTTTAGGTTCATTATATATATCTTGAGGAGTACCTATTTGTTGTATATTTCCCTTGTCCATAACGACTACAGTATCGGACATAGAAAGGGCCTCTTCTTGATCATGGGTAACAAAGATAAAGGTAATTCCTGTTTGTTGCTGGATTTGCTTTAGTTCTGTCTGCATATCTTTTCTAAGTTTTAAATCAAGTGCTCCTAATGGCTCGTCCAAAAGAAGTACTTTGGGGTGATTTGCGAGAGCTCTTGCAATGGCAATACGCTGTTGCTGACCTCCTGATAGAGAGTTGATATTTCTATTGCCAAAGTCACTCAAGTTTACCATCTTAAGCATTTCTTTAACAGTCTTATTGATTTCTTTTTCATCTTTTTTTTGTATTCTAAGCCCAAATGCAACATTTTCATATACATTTAGGTGAGGAAACAATGCATACTTTTGAAAGATGGTATTAACTTCTCTTTTGTATGCGGGAAGATCATTTATTCTTTTATTATTGAAAAATATATCTCCGCTGTCCGGTGTAATAAAGCCACCTATTATTCTAAGAGTAGTTGTTTTTCCACACCCTGACGGGCCTAAAAATGTAACAAACTCGCCGGCCTTTATATTTAAATTTAAATCTTTTAAGATTGTTTCACCATCAAAAGAAACATTTATGTTTCTTAGAGAAACAACAAAATTCTCATCCATTTATTCATCCCCTTTTAGGACTTTATATTAGTTTTCCATTATAATTAAGCTAAATGCCTAATATTTAAATATATATATAAATTATCAAAAAGTCAATATATACCTTAAAAACTGCGTTGTTAAACATCAAAAAAACTAAACGACAGCAATAAAGCTGTCGTTTTACTTTATGCCTAAGGTTTTTTTATCCTTGGTGGAATCAACACAGCCGCAACCCAAAACAATACAAATATTATAAGTTCTAAACATCCTACTTGCTCAAGTTTTGAATAAAATATTAAGAGTGATGTAAGTGCAAAACCTATTATCATAGCTATGATTTGGATAGCCATAGATAAGCTTAAATTACTTTTTATTCTATTGCAGCCGGATATAGCCCTGATAACGGAGTCAATACGTCCTGTGGATGCAATATATGCTTTTGATTTATTTTCAGAATTTACAAGATAATCTTTAAAATCGACGGCCGTATCTATAGGTAATATTTTGATAGTCTTGAAATATACGTCAAAATTATCAGCTATTCTTTCAACTGTAAGATTAGGGTCTACTGTTCTTACCAAAATATTAATACCATCATACTCAAGGCGTTGAATTTCTCTCATAATCTTGATATCGGGATTATACTTGAGTATAAATGCTGCAAAAACCTTCCCGGAACAAGCAAAGTAAGTTACGTCATACCCTTTAGACTTATATTTATTTTCAAAATCTAAGGTGGGGGGACTAATCATAAACTCTTCTAAGAGTTTTCTATTACCAATAAGCATACGGTCATCATTTGACCACCCAACAATACCTTTTCCATCTATATACTCTACATTATCTACGATGGGTAAAATGTTTTTTCTTCCTTGAATTATTTCATCGAATATATATTTTAATGGGCTGTCTGCCTCTATAAGCATAGCCGCTGCACTTAGCAGTGACTTGTCGATACTGTTGGAATTAAAGGTCTTGATTCCTTTTAAGACGATAGATCCCCTAGGGTAAAGATTAGAAGCATCGACTACTATTGAATTTATATTAGAAAAATGGCGTACCGACCAAAATCCTGAAATCATACACCCTTTTTTTAAAGTTTCCTTACATAGAGACCAAAGCTGCATATTGACTGCCAAAATAGTACTTATTGGAATACAAACACACGAGCTTAGGGCTAAGGCTGTAATTGCATACAATATATCAAGTTTTATTATGCCCGCAGTTATTGTTACCAATATTGAAAGTCCCACACCAAAAACAGCCGTACTGTAAGCTAAGTAATCGCTTGGATCGGGGGCATAAGATATCTTTAAAAAATCGCTTAAAAAGTCTGTTTTTTGCTGATAGCATACATTAACTTTTTGATTATATGAACTTCTTGATACTCTTCTTGCCTGCTGCACGTCAGTGCAGGTCTTAACTGCATATTTTTGGCTGGAAGAACAAACAAAGGAGAAATTTTTTCTAACTCTAACTGCAATAAAGAGTTTTCCTACAACGTTAAAAAACAAGCCCATTACAGCAATACAAGTATAAATAGGCAGTTTACCGTTTAAAACGAATTCATTAGGAAAGATCAAAGCTGCTATAAGTTGTATAAATGCGCACAAACATGAGAAAGCAACTGCACTGTCGCAATTACCTTCAAGTTTTATGAGAGATACAAGACCCCAAAATAAGTCTTTATATAATATTGCTACTGCTAATATAAGGTTTAAAAGACAAAATGATGAGAATGCGACAGAAAAATATTCACCTAATATCAAATTAGGGGAAATGATATCCAACCTTGTTAATATTGTTGGGACTAAAACCATAAGAGCAAGAAAAGCGGTTAATATAGTCTTGATAAAGTAACTTTGGAACTTTTTATTTAGTTCAGTTTTTATATATGGAATATCACCTATTTTTTTATAATCATCTATTATGCTACTGCCTCGTTTTTTTATAAGCTCTAGGTCTAGATTTTCCTCACTTTCCCTGCCAAATATAGTGAACTTTCGTCTATTGTGTTTCTTTTTGTTTGGATTATTAAGTGGTTCCTGCTTTTGGCCTGTTGATTTATCCTTGTTATTAATTTCTTCATAACTTGAAAAGGAGGGGCAATCCTCAAATTCCATTTTATTATTTTTGCTTTTACTGTTTTTTGTATTAATTAGATTTGATATATTTTGATTTAGTTTATTTGTGTCAAACTTGCTTGCATTACTATTACTTTTATTAGAAATAGGGTAGACTTTAATTTGATTTTCATCATTATCGTTAAGGTCATCTAAGGAATTTAGATCTTTCAACAAGTCCTCCATGGAAATATCATCATATTTGTTTTTGTCACCCATAAAACCACCTCCTTATAATTTAGTTCAATATTATAATCCTCTTTGCCTTGAAATTTCATACATCATTATTCCTGCTGCTACTGAAGCATTGAGCGATTGTATTTTACCCTTCATAGGAAGAGATAACAGTTTATCGCATTTTTCTTTTACGAGTCTGCTCATTCCTTTGCCTTCATTGCCTATTACTAAAGCAATAGCTCCTCTTAAATCTTCATTACACCATAGTGAACCCACCATATCAGTGCCATAAACCCATACTCCACGCTTTTTAAGGTCGTCAATCGTAGAAGAAATATTGGATACTCTTACAACGGGCACATATTCAAGGGCCCCTGCTGAGGTCTTACCAACTGAATATGTAAGGCCTGCTGATCTTCTTTTAGGTATAATAACCCCATGTGCCCCGGCGCATTCAGCTGTTCTTATAATTGCCCCTAAGTTATGGGGATCTTCGATTTCATCAAGGATAATTATAAACGGCGGTTCGTTTCTTTCTTCACTTAACTTGAATATATCATCAATACTTGAGTATTCCTTGACAGAACACACGGCGATAATTCCTTGATGATTTTCATTGTCCGCCATAAAGTCGAGCTTTTTATTATCAACTTCTTTTATTAGTATAGACTTTGATTTTGCAAGTTTAAATATATCCATTAATGTTTTATTTTTTATATTTGAAACCATAATATAATCAATATTTCTATTTGACCGTAATGCTTCTTTGACAGCATTTCGTCCAATTACGATGTCTTCATTCTTATTTGACATGATATTACCTCAAATCGTTATTTTTTACAATTATATTCTATAATATCATATTTTATAAGAAAATTAAAGTAGCACAAGCAACAAAATTCAGGGTAAAAATAAAGCCTGCCGTATTAGGCAGGCTTTGTTTGAATCTAGAAATTAAAATATCTTGAAAAGAGCATTGTGAACAGCATATCGGCGACTGATGAGATTACAAGTATTATAAATACATAACCTGTTCTTAGTAAGTAAAGCTTAAACTTGTTCCAAAGTTTATCTAAGCTTCCCTTTGGTAAAATTTTGCTTGCCAGTTTTATTGAAAATGATGCGGATTCTTTAGCTTGCAAAACAATGGCGATAGAAGAAATAAGTACCCCGGGTAGTAATACCACTAAGTGGTATAAAAAGCCTTTAGCGCCGTAATGTGAGTATAAAAATCCCGCAGTAAGTCCTAACCCAAGACCTCTAAAAAATACTATAGCAGGGACTGCTAAACTTCCCCATATAGAAAGTCCCAATAAAAGCATAATAATAACAAATATAAATGAAGAGGTGAGGGAGGTAGAAAATATTTCAAAGAGGGATTGTTCAGACCGTATTTTGAAATTACTTGCAAATAGGAAGTCTAAATTTTCTATAATATTATCTTCCGCCATGCCGACGCAGAGCGTACCAAAAATCATGCCGAGAAGCAGAAAGAAAATAAAAAATACTGCAGCTTTATTTTCTTTTATTATTTTAATTATAGTATTTCCGCTTTTGTGTTCCTTAAGTTTTGAAAATATAATTCTTTTCATACGATACCCTCCTATGTGATTGTCCACATTAGGATAGATATGTTTGAAAAATTATAAATATTACTACTTTGAAAGTTCGTTTGCTCTTCTTGTGCAATTTTCCATAGCACTTATTAAAGTTTCATAAAATTTGTTTTCTTCCAGTACTTTAAGTGCTTCAAGAGTAGTTCCGCCGGGTGAAGAGACCGCCTTTATGAGTTCTTGAGGGGTATTGCCGGATTCTCTAATCATTTTAGCACTTCCTTCTAAAGTACTGCAAACGAGATTTACGGCGGATTTTTCGTCAATTCCTTGCATATTTGCGTAGTCGAGGAGAGCCTTTGCAAATAAGTATACGTAGGCCGGACTGCTTCCGTTTACTGCGATAACGGCATTCATTTTATCTTCATCTAAGAATTCTACTATTCCTGATGCTGAGAAGAGTTTTGAAGCAACATCGAGTTTCTCTTTTGAAATATTAGCACTTGAACATATAGCCGAAGCACCGCATCCTAAAAGTAGGGGAGTGTTTGGCATTACTCTAACGAAGTCACAGTCAGCACTAATGTAAGACTTGATAAATTCTATTGAAATTCCGGCTGCAATTGAAATTATGACATGGTTATTTTTAACTGCAGCCTTTATTTCTGTTAAAACATCAGGATAATTTTGAGGCTTAATTGCCAATACGATGTATTCACTGCTATTTAAGACCTCAACTGAGGTTTTGCAAACATTCACCCCGATTTTTTTCATTAATTCTTTTTTATTTTCATCTAAGTCAAAAATATATATGTCACAAGGATTATATTCTTTAGACTTTAACATTCCATTTATAATGGCAGTTGCCATATTGCCGGCACCTATAAAGCCAACTTTATTTTTAGACATGGTTCATTACTCCTTAATTTTCATTGCTAAGTGCAGCTTTTATCATAATAGCACACTCTAAACGTTTCTTTTCGAGTTCACAAGCTATTTTATGAGGCTTTTTGGTATCTCCCTCATATTCAAAGTTGTTGGCATTGCAACCGCCGCTGCAATAGAATTTTGCCCAACAATTTTTACAATCCGGTTTTGTATATATATTGGTTTTAGCAAATTGATCTTTTATATCAAAGGAGAATGTGCCATCATTTAAATTGCCCATTTTCCAATCATCATTTCCAACAAACTGGTGACATGGGAATATATCTCCTTGAGGTGTTATAGCTACGTATTCATTTCCGCAGCTGCATCCTCTAAGACGTTTTATCGCACAAGGGCCTTGATCCAAGTCTATCATGAAGTGGAAGAAATTAAAGTTTTTACCGTTTTTCTTGTATTCTATGATTTTCTTTGCCAATGTTTCATATTCTTCAAAGACTCTTTCAAGATCTTCCTCTTTTATTGAGTAGCTAAGTTTAGGGTCTGAAACGACAGGTTCTATAGATAATTGATCGAAACCTAAGTCCAACATATGAAGAACATCATTTGTAAAGTCTAGGTTATGCTTTGTAAATGTACCTCTAACATAGTAGTCTTTATCCTTGCGATTAGCAACAAGTTTTTGGTATTTGGGGACAATTGTATCATATGAACCCTTTTGATTAGGAGTAACTCTCAAGCGGTCGTTTACTTCTTTCCTTCCGTCCAATGATAAAACCACGTTAGACATTTCCTTATTGATAAAATCAATTTTATCGTCAGTGAGCAGTAAACCGTTGGTTGTTATAGTGAATCTAAAGTTTTTGTTATATTGTTTTTCAAGGCTTCTTGCATATTCAACTACTTTTTTGACAGTTTCAAAATTCATTAATGGTTCTCCACCAAAGAAGTCGACCTCTAAATTATGCCTTGAGCCTGAGTTTTTAATTAGAAAATCAATAGCCTTTTTAGCAGTTTCAAAGGACATAAGCATTCTGCCCTTACCAAAGTCACCCTTGGCAGCAAAACAATATTCACACCTTAAATTGCAATCATGTGATATATTTAAACACATTGCTTTGATAGGAGAATTTATCATTTTGTTTGCAAAACATTCATAGCAATCCTCAGAAAAGAGTTGCTCTTTACCGCAAAGGTCTTTAAGTTCATTGTATGTTTCAAGTATTTCATCACTATTATACTTATTTTTTAATTGTTCAATAGTTTCAGCGGTTAGCTCATTGTTAGGGCTTTTTTCCATTTCATCAAGGATGTCATATGACAAATCATCTAAAAGATGTACAGCACCGCTGTTTACATCAAGTGCAATGTTATATCCGTTTAATTTATATTTATGTATCATTTAAATAGGTCCTTCCTTATTTACTTATCAAAGCTTTACAAAATTATAAGGGACAGCCTCACTGCCCCTTATAATTAAAAGTAAAAATTATTTTTCACATTTTTGGTTTGCAACTGTGCAAGAGGTTTTGCAAGCTGATTGGCAGGAAGCTTGGCATTCGCCGCAGCCGCCTTTATTAGCGCTTTCTTTTAAATTAGCATTATTCAAAGTTTTAATATGTTTCATTTTTATTCCTCCTAATTTACTTTGATCGTTTATTAACTCCAATGATACCGCCTATGGCTCCAACCAAGACAAGCAAAATAGCTTTTATGGCTGTCATCATAGTAAGCGGTTCCCTGGCAATTATAAGACTTGATATAAATAAAATTACAAATAATATGAATCCTGAGGCCATGCCGTAAAGCATACCGTTTATTTTAGAAATTCTTACGGTAACATAACTTCCTATAAATGCACCTATTGCTGCAATTGCAATGGTTAAAGGTGTAAGCATTGCTTGGGGTATATGTTTAGATTTAACAAATAAAAATGCTGCTATAACAGTTAGGGCTATGCATATCAATGTGCCGATAATATCGCCGACAATGATGGCTTTTACGCCTCTAACTAAGGCCTCGTCTTTTTTAAAGGATTTTTCATTTCTCAATTATATCCACTCCCGAAAAAATATAGTAAATATATATTCGGGAACATACAATTTATTCTTATTTTTTCTCCGGGACCTTTAAGTTATTAATTTCTGCAACAGCCCATTTTTTTATGTTGACTTTGCTTCTGTCTATACCTGTCTCTATAACTATAGAGTCGTTGTCGTCTTTAATGCTTACGATTTTACCTATAATTCCGCCGATTGTAGTGACTTCATCACCTATTTTTAAGCTGTTTTGAAGAGCTTCTTCTTGTTTTTTCTTTTTTTGGTTGGGGCGGAAAAATATAAAGTAAAATCCTATGAAGATTACTGAATATACAAGTATAACTGTTATAAAGTTATAAGAGCTGTCTGCGCCCATTCCTGAAAATAAAGTGTTTAACATCGTTTAAAATACCTCCAATAGTGATAAAGATAATTATACCAATAAATTAAAATTCTTGCAAGGTCTTTGTTGTTAATTTTAGAATTAATATAGAAAAAATATTTTTGATCTAAAGTTTATGGTTTGGTTTTGGGGTATTTTTTAAAAATGCACCCAGCTAAAGGCAGGATGCATTTTTGGTTTATTCTTTTGATGTTTCGGAATTTTCAACAGGATTTGAAAGTTCGTTAACAATTTCCTCTTTTTCGACTTGCTTTGAAGAAAGTTTTATTTTTCTATTTTCGGCGTCTATCATTAGTATTTTAACTTTTACCTTGTCTCCTATAGAGAAAATACCTTTAGGAGTGTCGATTTTCTTATTTGATATTTCGGAAATATGGATAAGACCTTCTACTCCTTCTATAACTTTGGCAAATACGCCATAGTCAACGATTCCTGTGATTTGTACTTCTATAATATCGCCAACGTTGTATTTTTTAGCAATAATATTCCAAGGATTTTCATCAGGGTTTCTATATGTTAATCCAACTTTCTTATTTTCAGGATCTAATGATTTTATAGTAACCTCTACAGTGTCTCCAATGTTTAGCACCTCGGATGGATCATGTATTTTTTTCCATGATAATTCAGATATATGAGCTAATCCATCAACTCCGCCTAGGTCTATAAAGGCACCATAACTTTTAATTGATACGACAGTACCCTTAAGTTTGTCGCCGACTTTTGCAGTTTCCCAGAATTTTTTGGATAGTTCATCTTGCCTTTCTTGCAATACGGATCTAATTGATCCAACAACACGATGGCGACGACTGTCTATTTCGATAATTCTAAATTCAACTTCTTGATCTAATAAATTTTCAATTTTTGTATATCTGGATGCTGATGCTTGTGATCTTGGTATAAAGATATTTACGGAATTACTGTTGACTATAAGGCCATATTGGCTGACTTCTTTAACAATACCCTTTAAGATATCTCCGTTTTCCTTTGCTTTTTCAAAAGCATCCCAGGATTTTCTTATGTCTATTCTTTTCTTAGAAAGAGTTATAGTGCCTTCTTGATCGTTGGTACGCATAATTAATAGGTCAAGTTCATCTCCTATTTTTACAACATCAGCAGGATTGACATCGGGGTCACTTGACAATTCATTTCTTGGAATAATTCCAGCCTGTTTTCTTCCCACATCCACATATACTTCACTTGGATTAATGGAAATTACCACGCCATGAACTCTATCGCCGTTATTTAAATTTTTGAGAGACTCCTCAAGCATTTCCTCGAAATTAAAATTCATTTCTTGCTCTTGTTTATTTTGGTTTTCTTCAATGACTTTAGTCATACTTTCGATTACCTCCTCTATGATGTTAGCAGGGGCTGAAGCACCTGCAGTAACTCCAATATTTTTTTTGGATTGCAAAGCAGAGAAAGGAAGCTCTAAAGCATTTTCTACTAGATAGGTTTGGCAGCTTTTTTGGCATATATCCTTAAGCTTTGCTGTGTTGGAACTGTTTTTTCCGCCTATTACTATCATAAGATCAGACCTTTTTGATAGTTTTTCGGCTTCTTTTTGACGTTTAGACGTCGCACTACATATTGTATCAAAAATTTTGGCGTTTGTATAGAGCTTTTTTGCAACGATTAAACACTTTTCCCATTCGGGTAAGCTAAATGTGGTTTGTGAAACGATTATTATATCTTTTTTTAATAGATCTTTATGTATATTTGCTATTTGCTCAAGCTCTTTTGCATTTTGAAACACATAGCTTTCATTTAGGCAGTGACCTTTTATGCCCTTTACTTCAGGATGGTTTGGATCCCCGGCAATTAATACTATTTTACCATCGAGAGAATTGGTTTGTACTATTTGTTGAATTTTTTGCACAAATGGGCATGTGGCATCTATAATATCTGCCCCTTTTTGACTTATTAATTCTTTTTCATTCAATGACACACCATGAGATCTTAGAACGACAGTATCACCTTTTTTTATTTTTTCAATGTCATTGCATATTTGCACACCTTTGGATTTTAAATCATTTACTACATAATCGTTATGAATTATAGGGCCTAGTGTATAGATATTTTCCTTTTTGCCAATTAATTCATCTACTATCTTTAAAGCACGGTTCACTCCAAAGCAGAAACCTGCCGATTTAGCAACTGTTATTTTCAATGTCTCGCCTCCAATAGTTCTCTAATTTCTTTTTCTATAATAAAAACATTGTTTTTTAGCTCTTCTTTTTTGTTACCATTAGATTTTTTATAGCTTATAGGTAAGCCTATCCTTATGGTTATCTTTTTAAATAAGCGTATGTTACCGTTGCTGTATATAGAAACCGGCAATATATCAGCATTTGCCTTATTAGCGATAAGTGCCACACCAGCCTTTGCGGTAAATGAAGTGTCATTACCTTTTACACACTTTCCCTGCGGGAAAATTCCTAAAATTTTGCCTTGATGAAGAAGGTGTATTGAGTGCTTTAAAGATTTAATATCGCTTGTTTCTCTTTTTACGGGAAAAGCGCCTAGGGAATATAAAAGATTTGAAAAAAGCTTTCCATGGGTATCGAATAGTTCCGATTTTCCTATAAAATATATTTGCCTATCGAATAATGGGGCTAAAATGATAGCATCAAATAAAGATTTATGATTGGCGCATAATATAAAACCGCCACTTTTGGGGATATTTTCTTTCCCAATAACATTTACATTGAAAAATATTTTTACAAAAATTTTTGCGAGTTTAAGCAGCTTAAAATACATAGTGGTTTTATATTAATCTTGCCTAAAGATAAATTATCTTTGCAGATCGCTTCTCCTTAATTCTTTTATTTCACCCATAACGCTTCGTGTTGCATTTCTAATTTCAGCGAGATTTCCGCTGTTAAGACCAAGTTCACTTGGTGATATTGGTTTTGAATATGATAAAAAAGTTTTATGGAATAATCTTATTTTACCTCCATTTTTGGGAGTAATGCAGGCAGGTAAAACTTTTGAACCTGTTTGATAAGCTATCATTGCTACACCCGGCTTTGGTTTTAGAAGTTCGCCATCTTTAGACCTTGTTCCCTCTAAGAACAGTCCTAAAACCCCACCATTTTTTAAAATTTCTTCGGCAGTATTTATTGCATTTAAATCACTTTTACCTCTATTGACGGGGAATGCTCCCATGCTATAAAAGAATTTGGCAAGTAATTTATTTTGGAAAAGTTCACTTTTAGCCATAAAGTGTATTTTTCTTTTTTGAGAGACTACTAAAAATACTACGTCAACCAGTGATAAATGATTACAACATAGAATAAAGCTTCCGCTTTGAGGAATATATTCCTTGCCTTTTATATCACAAAAGTAAAAGATTTTACTAAATGGAGTTACTATAGCCTTAATTATAGAGTATAGTATTCCCTTTTTATTAACATTTGCTTTAGATAAAGAAGAATCTTCTTTTTTTATATTTTCAACTTTGTTCAATTTAATCTCTCCTTTATAAAGGACACCAAGTAGTTGATAGATTCATCAAGGGTCATGTTTGACGTATCTATTATTTCAGCACCTTGAGCAGGCTTTAACGGAGCAATCTCTCTGTTTTGGTCGTTGAAGTCCCTTTGATTTATATCATCAAGTACATCTTGATATGTGACATTCTTGCCTTTCAATAAAAGCTCTTTGTATCTTCTCTCTGCTCTTTTTTCGGGAGAGGCGGTTAAAAAGATTTTGATTTTAGATTCAGGCAGTACGACAGTGCCGATATCTCTGCCGTCCATAATAACGTTATTTTTAAGAGCAATGTTTCTTTGAAGGGAAAGCAAGAAGTCACGAACCTCTTTAATGGCAGAGACACTTGATGCAGCCATCGATACTTGAGGGCTTCTTATTTCACTCGAGACATCATCCCCGCATAGTATAACATGTTGCTCTCCGTCCTTAAACTCAAGGGAAATATTTATATTTGGAAGTTCATTTATTATATCTTCCTTATTTTTATAGTCCTTTTTAGCCCTTATTATGTGAAGAGCTATAGCCCTATACAGTGCACCCGTATCAACATATATAAAACCAAGTTTTTTAGAAGTTTCCTTGGCTATTGTACTTTTTCCGGCTCCCGCAGGGCCGTCTATTGCTACCCAGTTCATATTGTTCCTCCTGCTGAATTACCGGCTAAAAATCCGGTTGAATATGCTATTTGAAGGTTAAAGCCGCCGGTGTAGGCATCTACATCAATAACTTCACCCGCAAAGTATAAATTTTTTATGATTTTTGATTCCATTGTCTTTGGATTGATTTCCGAGGTTTTTACGCCCCCTGAGGTAATTATTGCCTCATCTATAGGTCTAAAATCATCTACTATGACCTTAAAACCTTTTAAAAGGTCACATAGCCTATGACGTTCCTCCTTGGTAATTTGGTTGCATTTTGTTTTAGAATCGATATTTAACAGCTTTATTATGACAGGTATTAGCTTGCGGGGAAGTAGATCATGAAGAGCGTTAGATAGGTCTTTGTTTTGGTATTTCAAAAAGTCCCTTTGTATTCTTAGATCCAGCTTTTCAAAATTTAATGCCGGCTTTAAGTCTATTAAGATTGAATATTTTTGAGGTCTTATATTTCTCATATGAGAGCTGGCACTTAGTATTATAGGACCCGACAATCCAAAATGGGTAAAAAGCATTTCACCAAAATCTTTATATATTATGCTGCCACTATCGTTATCTAAAATTGAAATTGCTACATTTTTAAGTGATAATCCCTGCAAGTCTCTGCGCCAAAATGAGTTTGATACAATTGGGACTAATGAGGGCTTTGGGTCGATTATAGTGTGACCTGCTTGCCTTGCAAATTTATAACCGTCACCCGAGGAGCCAGTCATAGGGTAGGATAGCCCTCCACAAGCAACTACTATGGCATCGGCAAGTATTTCCTTGCCCGACTCAAGTTTTGCCCCAATAACTTTTTTATCTTTAATGATTAGTTTTTGGACTTTATCATTTATAAAGGTGCAGCCATTTTCGTTTATAAATTTAAGCATGGCTGATAAAACATCGTGAGACTTATCGGATTTCGGGAAAACCCGGTTACCTCTTTCTACTTTTGTGGCAAGACCTAAATTTTCAAAGAAATCGATTGCATCATAAGTTGTAAAGGAATTGATAGCACTGTATAAAAACTTACCGTTTGTGGGAACTGAATCGATAAAGGTTTTTGTGTCACAAAAATTTGTGATGTTGCATCTGCCTTTCCCGGTTATAAGAAGTTTTCTACCTGGTTTTTTATTTTTATCAATAATTATAACTTTACTGCCGCCTAAAGCTGCTTTTCCTGCTGCCATCATGCCGGCAGGGCCTGCACCTATGACTAAAACTGTTCTTGTTTTTACCAAATTAACCAATCCTTTAATAATCTTTTGATCTATAATAAAAGTCAAATAAAACACCCTATCGGCTAAATACCTTATATCTAAACCGATAAGGTGAGGGTTGCTTTATTTAATTGCTTTTGTATTTATTTCGTTTAAAGCCATGTCTATAAATTCATCTATAGGCATAGAGACGACTTGTGAGCTGCCTCTTGAACGAACTGATACTGTATTATTTTCTACTTCTTTATCGCCTATAACCAACATATAGGGAATCTTTTCAAGTTGGGCTTCTCTTATTTTATAGCCTACTTTTTCGCTACGTGTATCAGTAGATACTCTAATGCCTTTTGTTTTAAGCATCTTTTCGAGTTTTAAAGCTTCATCTGAGAGCCTGTCGCTTATAGGAAGAATTCTAACCTGCTCCGGCATTAGCCACATTGGGAGAGCACCCGCATATTTTTCTATAAGAAGAGCTAATGTTCTTTCATAGCAGCCAAGTGATGTTCTATGTATAACATAAGGGTATTTCTTTTGGCCGTCAACATCAATATAAGTCATGCCGAATCGTTCTGCCAATTGGAAGTCGATTTGGACAGTTATTATTGTGTCCTCTTTGCCATGTACATTTTTCATTTGAATGTCAAGTTTAGGACCATAGAAAGCTGCTTCTCCGTCTGCTTCAACATATGTGATATTTAAGTCGTTGAGGATTTCTCTCATACGATTTTGAACAGTTTCCCATTCTTCCGCAGTACCAATATATTTTTCTTTGTTATTTTCGTCCCATTTAGAGAATCTGTATGTTACATCATTTTCAAGGCCTAATGTCCTTAATATATATTTTGCAAGATCGATACAATCCGATACTTCGCCTTCAAGTTGATCAGGAGTACACGCAATATGACCTTCTGAGATTGTAAACTGTCTAACTCTTATAAGACCGTGCATTTCGCCGCTTGCTTCGTTTCTAAATAGGGTAGAAGTCTCGTTTAAACGCATTGGAAGGTCCCTATAGCTTCTTGGTTTAGCAAGATATGTTTGAAATTGGAATGGGCAAGTCATAGGTCTTAGAGCAAAAACTTCACCCTCACTGTCAGGATCACCTAAGATAAACATTCCCTCACGGTAATGGTCCCAGTGGCCTGAAATTTTATATAAGTCCCTTTTAGCCAAAAACGGTGTTTTAGTTAGAAGATATCCTCGCTTTTCTTCTTCATCTTCAACGAAACGTTGTAAAAGTTGTATAACTCTTGCACCCTTTGGCATTAAGATAGGGAGACCTTGACCTATGTAGTCTACAGTAGTAAAGAACCCTAATTCTCTTCCAAGTTTGTTATGATCTCTTTTTTTGGCTTCTTCGACTGCAACTAGGTGTTCTTCAAGCATAGATGTTTTAGGAAATGATATACCATATATTCTTTGAAGCATTTTACTTTTAGAATCGCCTCTCCAATATGCCCCTGTACAGCTTGTGAGCTTAAAAGCCTTGACTAATCCTGTCGACATTAGGTGAGGTCCTGCACAAAGGTCTTCAAATTCACCTTGGCGATAAAAAGAAATATTTTCACCTTTTTGGCTATGTTCTTTTATAAGCTCTACCTTATATTTTTGTCCTTTTTCCTCCATAAGCTTAATGGCTTCATCAGCAGAAAGTTCGAAATATTCTATTGGTAGATTTTCCTTTGTTATTTTTTTCATTTCAGCTTCTATTTTCTCTAAATCAGCCGGTGTAAGCGGGGTATCAAGGTCAAAGTCATAATAAAATCCGGAGTTTATAGACGGACCTATAGCTAATATAGCATTAGGAAATAGCCTTTTTACGGCTTGAGCCATTATATGAGATGTTGTATGCCAGTAAGCTTTTTTGCCATCCTCATCGTCAAATGTGAGTATTTCTAAGGAGCAATCCTTATTTAAAGTTGATCTTAGATCTACAATTTTACCATCTACTTTAGCAGCACATGCGGATTTATAAAGGCTCATACCTAAGGATTTAGCAATATCACAAATGGTGGTGCCATTTTCATATTCCTTTATTATATTTCCTTTTAATTTAACACTAATCATTTTGTATTCCCCTTTACAACTGAAACTGTTTTTTTCAGTATCATAAAAATTTAATAATAATTAATTATATCACATTTTTATTGATTTGTCTTGTGATAATAAATATTATAAAATTCTATTAATAGAACAATTATTAAATTGATTTAAATATTTATAAGTTTAAATAAATATTTAAACCTTTTTGGGGTGCTAATTGTAGAATAATATGATATAATAAAAATATTAAGGTCTAAGAAAGAGGTAGATATTTTGAAACATATAAGCAATATTGATAAATACGGCGTCTATGATTTAAGTGATGAAATTTCAAATGTAAAATTAATTGCAAGCGATATGGACGGCACGCTGTTAAACAGTGATCATTCTCTTCCTGATGATTTTTTTGATATATTAAAAAAGCTTGAAGAAAACGGTACCCATTTTGTTGTGGCAAGCGGGAGAGCATATTATACTTTATATAAAAACTTCCAGCCCTACTCAGATCATATATCTTATATTTGTGAGAATGGAGCCTGCGTGGTTGAAAATGGTAAAATAACGTATAAAAACGTGCTTTCCAAAGAGCATCTAAAGAAATGTATAGATCTTCTTTACGATATAGATGATATCTATATCGTACTTTGCGGTTCCAAAGGCGCATATATATTGGATTTGCCGGAATGGGTCGAGGAAGTTGACAGCTACTATAGCAATAGGTTTATAGTAGAAGATTTAAGAGATATAGATGATGATATCTTTAAAATTGGAATTTATGATAACAGGACACCTCACGAAAACTCATATAAAAAACTTTTTCCTTATTTAAATGAGGATCTAAGCTTGGTAATCTCGGGAAAGTATTGGCTTGATATAATGAATAAAAAGGTAAACAAGGGCGTTGCTCTTCAAAATATACAAAAGCAATTTAATGTAGGTTATGATGAAACAATGGCGTTTGGTGATTTCTATAATGATATAGAGTTGCTTTCGATGGCTAAATATAGCTTTGTTATGGAAAATGCAAATGAGGATATGAAGATATACGGCAAATATATTGCACCACCAAATACGCAGTGTGGTGTAACTGAGATTATAAAAAAATATGTTTTAAAATAGATATAAGTTTTTAGTTTTATGAATGGAGATGTATTGTATGAAATTTACTTACAAAACAAAAGGTGTATGCTCTAGGCAAATAGATATAGAGGTTGACGGAGACAAAATAAAAAATGTTAAGTTTATGGGCGGCTGCGACGGCAATTTAAAGGGAATATGTTCATTGGTTAAAGGAATGAATGTATCAGATGCGATAGAAAAGCTAGAGGGTATTAACTGCAGAGGAAAGGGAACATCGTGCCCTGATCAGTTAGCCCAGGCTCTTAAGACTATAGAAAAATAAAAGTTACAATTATCTAAAAATATATAGCTAAAATTAATATGATTGAAGAGCAATAATAGTAATATTAGTATAAAATACAGAAATTTAGTTATTGTAATTTACATTATTTTTAATCTAAGTTATAATTTATAACATAAACAATAACAACTTAGAGGAATTGAGTTAGAATGAAGAGAAAAATTGGTAAATTACATTTATCGGCTATTGCTTTATCAGTGATTATGTTATTTTCGTCCGTTCCAATGGTATTTGCAGCTACGGATCAACAATCCGGGGAATTACAAGACTGTTTAAGTGCGAGTGATGTATATAATGCGATTGGTGGTAAGAAGGTTGCAGAACTAGATAATAATAAAATTACTTTGACTAAAAATGCTGTGATTAAATATGGTATTAAAATAAATTGTCCAGATGTGGTTATTGATTTAAACGGTAAAAACTTAAATGCGGATTTTACATCATCAAATATTATACAAGTATCTTCAGGAAAATTGACTATACAGGCCAGCAATAGGAATAGCAATGGATATATTAGGTATTTAACAGATGTGAATAATTATGCTGTCAGATTAACAGGAGGCTCATTGGTTCTAAATAGCGGGTCCGTTCAAGGTATAGAAGTTATGAATGCTGATGTAACAATTAATGGAGGCAGCATATATTCAGATTCTGTTAGTGGGGTGTTGGACATTTCCTATGATTCAAATGTAGTTATGAATAATGGTTTTATTTATGCTACCTTTGATGGGGTTAGGGTAGGCAGCAAGGATAATACAAGAGGAAATTTTACAATGAATAACGGCAGCATTAGATCGAAGAGAACAGACGGGATATATGTAATGAACGGCTCTGCCAACATAAATAGTGGTGTAGTAACTGCTTCAAACTTCTATGAATATAATTTATTTGCTGCAGTTGTATGCAATACTTCTGAATTAAATATAACAGGAGGTAGGTTTATAAGCAACAAAACTGCGTTGATTACTTATGCAAGTTTAGATAAAACCATTTCGGGTGGCCAATTTATAAGCGACGAAACGGCTATCTGGATTAAGGCGGGGGATAACAGCAACATAGATAAAATTATAAAAGATGGTTATAAACTTGTTGATAATTTAGGAAGAAGTGTTGATCCATCTTGTAGAAAAACAGCAAAAGAGGTTATGGTAGTTCCTAATTAAGCGTTTTATAAGCGGCAACACCTGGGTTGTCGCTTTTCCTTATATATAAATAATTTAAAATGATATATGATATTTAAAATTTTTGGTGATTGATATCTATATAATAAGTGGATTTTATTATCCTAAAATATTGATTAAAAAAATATTAAAAAAACACTTGACATTTTAATTTGGATGGTATATACTAATAAAGTAGTCGGAAATAAATATCGCGGAGTGGAGCAGTTCGGTAGCTCGTCGGGCTCATAACCCGAAGGTCGTTGGTTCGAATCCAGCCTCCGCAACCAAAGTAATAAAGCCACTTGAGTTAACTCAAGTGACTTTTCTTATATATAGTTATTAAAACTGGTGATTTTAAATTTGTAACTCAAAACCTTAAAGAAAATACTTGACTATTATTTTTAATATGGTATAATATTATACAGTAAGTTTTTTACATAAATATGTTATTAGCCGGTGTGTCGGAATTGGCAGACGAGACAGACTCAAAATCTGTTGTCTGAAAGGGCGTGTGGGTTCGAGTCCCACCACCGGCACCAGAAAGTCTCTGGAGGCAAGTCGTGTTCATAGTTTGAGCACGGCTTTTTGTTTTTACACGCGAGTTGGTTAGCAGATTTACCATGATTATTAATACCGGTAGGGAACCTAGATACACATTTCGCGTTTGGGGCTGATTTTTTATTTTAGTTTACTTATCTCGCCTCAATTTTTAGTTTTTCTGCGCTTATTCTCACCTAACTCTAGTATATAATTTAGATTAAGGATTAATTTGTTGTAGCATGTAATGCAGTTAATTGCTTGACAAAACCTTATATTAATGGCCCTTCCTAGTAAAGGCTTGTAAACAGTTTTCGTGGTAACATAACTTTTTTGCCTCCATAAGATGGTAATAGACTTATCATTACAATTAATAGAAGGTGACAATGAAAAATGTATAATAGAGAAAGCTTAGATTGCGATACAATATCTTACTTAAATCGTTTTTATGAAATATTGGAGGAAATGATTATAGGTATGACCAGTGCTAAACTTGTAGACAGTATTTCACACAATTTTATTGTTCAAATGATTCCACATCATATGGCAGCAATAGAAATGTCTAAAAACCTTTTGCAGTATACAAGTTTTACACCATTGGAGAATATAGCTCTCAATATTATAAAAAGTCAAACCAAAAGCATAGAGGATATGAAGAATGCATTAGACAAGTGCACTGATTTAAAAAATAGTAAGACAGATTTGTGCAGTTACCAAAGAAATTTTATAGGGATTATAGATACGATGTTTAAACAAATGAGAAATGCGTGTGTTAGCAATAACATAAACCGAAATTTTATATTAGAGATGGTTCCGCATCATGAGGGTGCAATTCGTATGTCTCGTAATCTATTGAATTATGATATTTGCCCTGAACTTGTTCCAATAGCTAAGGCAATTATTAAGTCACAAAGTAGGGGAGTAATTGAGATGAAACAATTGATTTGTTGTACTTAAATATATTTGAAGATTAGCTTTAATTGATAAGGATGTTGATTATACAGTATTGAATGAATTATTATAATATGGAATTAAAATTTAATGTTTAAGGGGATAGAAATTATAATGATAGAATACAACAATGAATTTTGGGATATGTTAGACGAATTAGTTCAAAACTCTGAAATAGTGATTGACAGACCAAGGGGGTCCGTTCACCCAAGGTATAATGATTTTATTTATGGGGTTGATTATGGGTATTTAAGGAACACTTCATCTATGGATGGATCCGGAATAGATATATGGCTTGGTACAAAGGAGGATAAGAGAGTAGACGCTATTATTTGTACGGTTGACTTAACTAAAAAGGATTCAGAGATAAAAGTATTAATAGGGTGTACAAATAAGGAAAAAGAGATTATATATAAAACACATAATCGCACATCACTCATGAAGGGTTTATTTGTAGATAGGGCTGACTAGAGATTGGTTTATAGTACATGTTTATATATAGTAATACAAAAACAAAAGCGATGGTATAATACCATCGCTTTTAATCGTTATCTAAATTTTAGTTAATTTTTCCAAGCTCTTCTTTAGATACAGTGCCGTTTTGTATAGAAACTTCAAGTAAGTTTTTATAATATTCAGCTGATGTAGATTGTAGATAAGGTCCAACATAGAAAAGTGTTAAAAGACCAAATGTCAAACCACTTAGTATATGCCAACCAATAAAGCTTAATTGCAACATGAAAAGTTCACCCTTGTGACCGTTCATCATACGTTGTGATATCTTTAATGCTTCTGTAGGTGAAACCTCAGGACAGTCTGCTAGTATGTATGGAGTCATAGCATATGAAAAACTTTTTACTATGCCAGGTATGAAGAATAGTAACGACCAAAGGAAAATCCATAGTCCCATCCATAATGATCCGCCAAGTTTTTTTGTATAGCTTGAATCAAATGTGTCTTTAAATGGTGTTAGTACTTCTGGCTTTTCTTGATTTGATAATTTCAAAAAGAAAGAACAAAGACCAATTTGCAATGGTGAAACTATAAATAGAATTGCAAGAAAGCCTGCGTATGGGATACCGGATAGTATTGCTGCAGCTATTATAGTTAATGCTACTGCTGCAACGCAAAGCCAATAATTTGATTTAAAATTTTGTTTTGCGATTAGTTTTAATTCTGCACGTGTTTTCAATATAAACAACTCCTTTTTATATATTAATATGGACATATTATGACATGTTTTTTAGTTAAAGTCAATATTTTGAAAAATAATTTTTTTCAATATATGTTTATTGAT
>CAKSRC010000020.1 GCA_934486915.1 uncultured Eubacteriales bacterium | reverse complement strand
TTTCTTTCTTTTTTTGTGTTGTTTCAGAATTTTCATTCCTTAAAATCGCAACATATCTTTTGAACCCACCTTCCCGACAATTATTTTTTAGCGATTTACTTTGTTTTTTTAACCTATCCCATGTTATTTTTTCATCATATACTACCTTGCATAGCTCATCAAGGTCAGTGAGACCAAACTTTGCCTCAACCCACCCAAAGGCATTATACACCATTTTCACACACTCGATAGGCACATTGGTCTCCTTAGCAATTTTCTTGCACTTCAGATGCTTTGTAAGTAAATTAACAACCGCTGCTCCTGCTAAGAAAACTCCCCCTAATAATAAGCCTACGGCAAGCCCCCTAAAGATTGGACTATGTTTGTATTTTCTCGAGGAATTATGTATTTATCACCAACTGTTTGCCTTTTAGAAAGTAAATCACCTTCATTCTTGGAAACCTTAACAGCCTCGTCCTCCAAAAATTGATCACTCACATTGCTTTCAGTTACACTGCCAACAGCCTGCTGATATATGTGAGTTATCTCATGCATTAGTACTGACTTATTGTTTTTATATTCGGACGTCACAAAAATATTATTCCCACTTGCAGCTGCAAAGGGTTCATCACCCTCTTGTTTGTCAACTATACAAAAATCAATCCCACCGATATCCATTCCAAACCTATTCTTCGACCAATTAATTGCCCATTCGGGTAAGCCTTGCTTCCTTACTATAGATCCGGAGGTTAAGGTTGAACCCACATTACTAAAGGATTCCGTTCCATTTTCTTGAATTTTTGCACTGTTTATTTTAGAATCGTACATATTTAATTTTCCCTAAAAATCCAAATAGATAATAACTGTTACTTTTAACTCAAATTTAACAATCATGGTTCATCCTCAAGGTATACTGATATATCTGTCTTATTATGATTATTATAGTATAATTTCCACAAGTTTTGCAACTTTATTTACATATATATTCTCTCCAATATTTTCCTTACCATATATAAAAATATCAATAAAACTTCTTAATACATAGCTACTCTGATTAGTTTATTGCAATTATTAAAAACACACTCTCGACCCTCTAGTGTAGTTTCCTTATATATTAATCACAATTTTGCTTATTATATTCTTACCTATCATACCCGTATATCTTGCTAATATCCAACCTTTTGCAATCGTAAAACGTCATATTTGATACTTTCCTTATATCACCTTCTAGCTCTACTTCCTCAAGATTTTCACAACCGTTAAATGCTTTTCTCCTATCTTTGTTATGCTTTTAGACAATACTACTTACTTCAAGTTTCCAAATTTTATAAGGGTGGAGTCATCTATGACTATCTTAGTCACATTACCTAAATTTCTTGTATCATTCTCTGTAATAATGCGTTTTTCTCTTCGTTTTGATTTACTTGATTTTCTGCTAATTTCTTGCTGAAATTCATTTTTCAATCAACGGTATTTAATTTTAGACCTGTGTCTTTCGTACAAAGACAACCTATGCTGCCTTTACTTCTCTTTCGTATACTTTTCTCTATAAACATAGTAAATGCCCCTTATATTTTTATTTATCACCTAAATTACCTACAAAAAAATGTCCACGAGTTGCTTTTTTCAAGTCTACCATTATTACTGGGCTCTTTTTAATGTATTCATAATCATCATCAACAATATTTACTTTAAAATTATGACCCCAAGGATTTCTCAATTCTATATAATATTTCCCATCAATTTCTTTTGCCCCAATTAAACTGTAATCATGTGAATAAGCAACTTCATCTCCTTCCGTATCTTCTAAAACTCCCCCATCTTCGACCATACCATAGGTAAGAGGCACATTATCTTTTAATGCATTTTCTATCCTTTCAAATAGTTCTTTTACTTCTGTATCTGATATATTATCAGAAAAATATCCATTTTTCGCCTCTTTATCAAGTATAATTTTAAATGCACCTTTATCGTAAGTCTTTCCGCCGACAATATTGCCAAAATCAATCAAATTACTCCGTTTATCAAAATATGCTGAAAATGCCTTCTCTATCATTTGCACCCAAATAGTTTCTTGGAACCTAGACATTATCGAAACATCTTCTCCATTTTCCGTTTTAAATATCGATTTTTTGATTGTATAAAATTCTTTTCTAAACTTTCCCGGTTTCAACTCTCTTTGAAGCTTCACACGTACAGTACCACCTTCAGGGTGATTCTCTATAATATCCTTTATAATATCCGGTCTATAATGAGCTATAGAAGCAAGTGATGCTACTAGCCAACAATCACCAATATTTCCTTGCTGTATATTCTCCATTCTCGGTTCGTCTTCAAAAAATAGCGATAACTTACTTTTATCCTCTATAGTTAAAGGGTGTTTTTCCCCAGAGTCGCCTTTATAAATAAACTTTTTATCTAAGACTTTTCCATTGTAATCATCAAAATTATAGTCAATATACTTATCAACATCTAATTTTGTACAACCTTCAAAAGCATTAATTGAAAAAATATCAGCATCCAACTTAGGTTCTATTTCTATTAAATTATCGCAATTTTTAAAAGCACATGTTCCTACTTTATATATATTATCTCATAATCTTACTTTTTTTAAACTCCTGCACTCGGAAAAAGCATAATCTCCTATTTCAATTATGCCATCTCTAAGGTTTACCTCCCTTAACTTTGCACAACCTTCAAAAGAGTTTTCTCCTATTATTTCAATACCCCCGGGAAATTTTACTGTCTCAAGATTGTCACAATAACAAAAAGCATAATCTCCTACTCTCTTTATGGTCTTGGGCAACCCTATTTTTTGTAAATTATAACATTCAAAAAAGGCATAACTAGGTATTTCATTCATATCAATATTATCATCAAATTTCACATCATACATTGTTACACAGTCCCTAAAAGCACTAACACCAAGTTTTTTATGCTCTTTGGCAGACTTATACCTATTAAATTAGTACAACCCTCAAAAGCATGGCCTCCTATTTTCTCTATGGTTTCGGGCAATATTATTCTCTTTAAGTCACTGCAATCCTTGAAAGCGCCTTGGCTTATTTCTTTTATATTTTTATGTAAAATTATCTCTTCTAAACCACTACCTCTAAAGGCACATCCTCCTATTTTTTCTATTGTTTCAGGCAATTCTATTCTTTTTAAACTATTGCAGTACTCAAAAGCAAAATCAAGAATTTTGATTGTCCCAGATTCAAGTTCAACTTTCTCTAGACTTTGACAGCCATTAAAAGCACTTAATGTTATCAATTTTATGTTTCCTGATAGTCTTACCATCTTTAATCCTCTATGACCGATAAAGGTACGGTCAGGCATCTTAGTTATGCTATCCGAAAATTCTATTTGCTCAATATTTTGGCATTTGGCAAAAATATTTGGATCTATACCCGTGACTCCGTCTTTTATGACTACCTTTTTGACATTCATTAAGCCTCTAGTATCATCCTACGTAAGGATACATCCTTTTTTCCTATTGTGGATAAACTTTTTGATATATTCATTTTACCTATATCAAAACCTAATATTTGACCAAAATTCCATGTCTGGTTAAAATCCGACATTCGATTAAAATCTATTACTTTTCATGCAAATTTAATATAATGAATTTAGTATTAACCACTTTTCCCAAGTCTACTGTAGTGACCGCATCCTTAGAATTATGTTTATTATCCCAATTATGTCCCCAAGGATTTCGCAATTTTATGTGATATTCACCATTATTCTCCTCTGCACCAACCAAGCTATATGCATGATGCTCTCTAACTTTATCTCCATCTAAATCATTTAAGTTGCCCCAAAATGCAAATGAAAGAGGCACATTACATTCTAAATTTCTTTGTATTTTTTCAAATAATTGTTTCTTGTCCCTACTTAATTTATTATATCCTATTGAATTTTCCGCCTCCTTTCCAAGTATAATTTCAAATGGTTTTTGGCCATCACCTCCATTAATATTATTAAAATTGATTGATATACCACTACCCAAATATGCTGAAAATGCCTTTTCCATCACTTGTACCCAAATATTTGTTTGTGATTTCGACATTATTTCATTACTTTTTTCTAGAATTTTTGATTTAAATATAGATTTTTTAACTGTATACACTTCTTCTTTAAAGTTTGACGGTCCTATCCTTCTTTGCAGAGTTACACTTACAGTACCGCTTTCCGAATTATCCTTCATTATATTTTCCATAAACCCTGGCCTGCAGCTGGCTATAGAACCAAGTGCCGCTAACAGCCAGCAGTCACCAATTTTACCTTGCTGGACATCCTCTATTTTAGGTCCGCTTTTAGAAAATAAAGGTACATCACTCCTATCCTCTATGGATATAGGATAGTTGCCCTCCCAATCCCCTTTATAGTAAAATTGATCATCTAAAATTTCAAAATTATCACTATCCGAATTAGAATTAATAGGTTTGTAAATATTTAATTTTGTACACCCTTTAAAAGCATTAGCAGCATAAATATTAGGACCCAATTGCGGTTCTACCTTCTCTAAACGCTTACAATTGGCAAAAGCATAATTTTCTATTTTTTGTATGTTATTTCCAAATTTTACTGATTTTAAGTAATCACAGCCAAAAAAAGCAAGCGCCCCTATTTTCTTTACACTTTCTGGTAATTCTATCTTAGTTAAATCTGAGCAACACTCAAAGGCACGGGCAGGTATCTCTTCTATACCATCCTTTAAACATATATTGTCCATATGATAACAGCACTTAAATGAATTTCTTCCTATTTTTTCTACATCTTTAACAATGGAACTAAAATAATTACAATTCCAAAAGGCACCTTCTCCTATTTCCTTTACACTTTGTACACCAGTATTACATACATCTAATAAATTATAACAATTAAAAAAAGCATAATCTCCTATTTTTTCCATTTCTTTCGGTAGAATTAGTGATTCTAATTTTTCACAATTGGCAAAAGCCCATTCCCCTATTTTCTTTAAATTTTCAGATAATTTTACATCCTCCAAATCCGTACACCCTTCAAATGCAAAATTAGGTATTTCGGTTATACTTTTTTCCAACTCTATTGCTTTAATGTTTTCGCATCCATAAAAGGCGCCTTCCTCTATATTTTCCGTAATTTTGAACGATCCATTTAATAAACTGCCGCAATCTCGAAAAGCATTTTTCCCTAATTCTTTTATGCTGATGGGCAATACATCTGCATCTGTACCTTCAGAATCTTCAAGATCACTCTCCTCCTCCTCTTCATCTTCTGTTTGCAACGATACTGATTTTCCACACGCGCTAAAGGCAGCTTCTCCTATCTTTTCTATATTTCCCTTAAATACTATTTTACTTAATCCTACACAATTTTGAAAAGCACCTGCTCCTATTTTTTTCACCCTTTCAGGTAATACTATCTCACTTAAACTTTTACATTCGCTAAAAGCAGTTTGTCCTATTGTTTGTACGCTTTCCGGAAGTATTACATTTTCTAGATTCTTACACGAGAAAAAAGCAGTTGGAGGTATTTCGGTTATACCATTTGCAAATTCTACTTTTTGTATACCTTCACAACCATAAAAAGCATGTCCCCCTAACATTTGTATATCCTTAAACGAATTCTTTAAAAGACGGCAATCTTTAAAAGCGCTAATTCCTATTTTCTTTATACTTTGAATATTGTCCTTACTTATAGCTGCTAAACAAGTACAACCACAAAAGGCTTGTATGCCTACTTCTTCTATATTGGCCGGCAATTGTACTGAACATAAATTTTGACAACCCCAAAAAGCGCCATCACCTATTTTTGTTACGCTTTCAGGAAGTACTACATTCTTCAAGTATTTACAATCTTTAAAGGCACTTTTAGGTATTTCAGTTATGCCTTCTTCTAATTTTACCTCCTGCACCCCTTTGCACATATTAAAGGCATTGTCCTCTATCTTTTGTATACCTTTAATTGGCCGACTCAGTACACTGCTGCAATTATAGAAAGCTTGCCTATCTATTTGTTGTATATTAACCGGCGGCATACCATTATCTAAAACAGGAATCCCATGCATATCTTTTCTGCTTTCCTTTTCTATTTGTTCTGATACTGATTTCCCACAATTTTGAAAAGCTTGTTTTTCTATTTTTTGTATATCTCCCTGAAATATTACTTCCATTAAACTTTCACAATCACCAAAAGCGCCCATTCCTATTTCTCTTACATTATCAGGTATGACTATTTTCTTTAAGTTTTTACATCTAAGAAACATACCCTCTGACACTCTCTCTATTCGTTTAGGTAAATTTACCTCACTCAAACTTAAGCATTCAGCAAATACAAACTTTTCTATTTCATTTATCCCTTCAGGCAATGCTATTTTTTTTAAACTACTGCAGCGCTTAAAGGCACTTTGTCCTATTTTCTCTACCGATTCAGGCAATTCTATCTGCTCTAAACCATAACATTCAAAAAATGTAGCAGGAAATATTGTGGTTATACCGGGTTCCAGTTTTACTTCTTTAAGTTGTTTACAATTCCTAAAAACACATACTCCCATTTGTTGTATGCTGCCGGGTAATACTACTCTTTTTAAGTTTGCACAATCAAAAAAAGCGCCTGGCCCTACTTCATTTACTTTTCCTGGTAAACTTATATACTCTAATCCACTATGCCCAAAAGCACCTTCTCCTATTTCTTCTACCGATTCGGGCAATTCTATTTGCTTTAAACTTTTGCAGTTAATAAATGCAAAATTAAGTATATGAGTTATATTGCTTCCAAATTCCACCCTCTCCAGGTTTTCACATCCGGCAAAGGTACTTTTTGCTATTACTTGCATTTTCTCTGATAATTTTACTCTTCTTAAACTCCTATAACCCTTAAAGGCAAACTCAGGTAACTCAGTTATACTATCAGGAAACTCTACTTGCTCAATATTTTGGCACATGGCAAAAGCATTTGGATCTATACCCGTAACTCCGTCTTTTATGATTACCTTTTTGACATTCATTAAGCCTCTAGTATCATCCTCCGTGAGGATACATCCTTCTTTTCCTATCACAGATATATTTTCCTCTGCCCCTATCCTAACCTTATCGAAATTTATTCCTTGTCCAAAATTATTTATATTGCCAAAAGAATTTATACCATTTTCCTGTTTTGTTCCATCTTTTTCTAAAAATTCACGCATAATCAATCCCTCATCTAAAAACATTCAGCTAAAATGAAAACACACTATGTAAAATATCAAGTTTACACCCATTTTACCACTTTAAATTCGATATTGTAAAAGCAACCTTAGTTGCATCTAATAGATCAACAGTTACAATATCTCCTTTTCTATGTTTTCTGTCCTTATGATTATATCCCCATGGATTTCTTAATTTTATGTAATATTTTCCGTTATTCTCCTCTATTCCAACAATACTATACACATGAATAGTAATAAGTCTGTCTCCATCTGTATCAAGTACAACGTCTTCCTTATTAGTCATAGCATAGGAAAGTGGTGTACCATTATCTAATGCCAGTTTTATTTTTGTAAATAGTATTTTGTAATCAATACGTGACCCCTTAGAAAATAAATACCCCCCATTTGCCTCTTTTCCAAGTATTATTTTAAATGCATCCTGAGCACTTTGTTCTTTATATTCAACCTCATTTGTTGTATCTATACAAAGTCCTTCAATACCACTGAAATTGATTGTTTTCTCCCCTTTCGAAAGATACGCCGAGAATGCCTTTTCCAGTATTTGGACCCAAATATTCTCCCCGCATCTTGACATTATAGGACGAGTTACTCCTTCTATATCTCTACTAAATAAAGATTTTTGAATTGTATATATTTCCTTTTTAAATAATCCCGACAATACCTCTCTTTGAAGCGATACTTTAACGGTGTTATCCGCAGAGTTTTCTTCCATTATATTTCTTATAGCATCAGGTTTAAAATTAACTATAGAAGCAATGCTTGCCAACAACCAACAGTCACCGATTTTTCCTTGTCTAATATCTTTCATTTTAGGTCCGTTTTCTGAAAATAGCGGTAAATTACCTCCATCTTCTATTTTTATAGAACTTTCATTATCTCCTTTTTTATAAATAAATCTTTTGTCTGAAACTGTTTCATAATAGTCCTCAAGGCCAGATTTAAATACTTTCCTAAGGTCTAATTGTTCGCAACCCATGAAAGCATTAAAAGCACAATCATCCGGTTTTAAATCAGTATCCACACTTGTTAAATTTTTGCAATTAGCGAAAGCACATTCCTCTATTTTTTTTACATTTTTAGGTAACTTTATGGATTTTAAACTTTTGCATTCTCCAAAGGCTCCAACCGGTATTTCTGTTATATTATCTGAAAGTTCTAACTCCTCAAGGCCCTCACATTTTGCAAATGCAAATCTCTCTATCCTTTTCAAATTTTTAGGTAACTTTATAGACCTTAAACTTTTACATTTTCCAAAGGCCCCAAACATTATCTCAGTCAAATCATTTGGGAACTCTATCTCACTAAGCTTTTCACAATTAATAAAAGCATTTTGCCCTATTCTTACGACATTTTTAGGCAATTTTATAGATTTTAAATTCTTACAACCTTTAAAAGCCCCTTCCGGTATTTCGGTTATATCTATTGGAAGCTCTACTCCCTCGAAACTCTCATAGTTAGCGAAAATATAATTTCCCATTTTTTTTATGCTTTTAGGTAATCTTATAAACTTTAGGTTTTTGCATCCTCTAAAGACTTCTGGTGGTATTTCGGTTATACTGTCCGGTATATCTATTTCCTCTAGATTTTTACAATTAGAAAAGGCATCCTGACCTATCATTTTAACTTTCTTGGGCAATTTTATAGACTTTAAACCCTCACAACCGAAAAAAGTACTACTCGATATCTCGGTTATATTTTCCGGAATATCTATTTCCTCTAGACTTTTACAACTCGAAAAAGCATTTTGCCCTATCTTTCCTATATTTTTAGATAATTTTATAGATTTTAAACCCTCACAACCGAAAAAAGTATTATCCGATATCTCGGTTATATTCTCGGGAATATCTATTTCCTCTAGATTTTTACAACTTGAAAAAGCATTTTGCCCTATCTTTGCTATATATTTAGGTAATTTTATAGATTTTAAGCCCTCACAACCGAAAAAAGTACTATCTGATATCTCAGTTATACTTTCCGGAATATATATTTCTTCCATACTTTTACAGCATTCAAAAGCACCTTTTCCTATTACTTTTGTGCCTTTATATAAATGTATATACTTTAAACTTAAGCAACAACTAAAAGCTCTGTCCGGTACCTTTTCTATAGCATTTGAAAATTCTACCCTTTCAAGATCCTTACAAAAAGGAAAAATTTCAACTCCTAGTTTTTTTATACTTTTAGGCAGAACTGCAGTATTTAATTTTTGACATCCTGAAAATGCTCTGTCCAGTATTTCTTCCACATTATTTGGAATATTTATTTTTTCAATACTCACACATGTGCTAAAAGCATCTTCCCCTATTATTTTTATATTTTCAGATAGCCTTACATTTTTTAATCGTATGCAGCCGGAAAATGCACCGCTTGGTATCTCTTTAATACTATCCGGAAGTTCTATCTCCTCCAAATTTTGATAAAACATAAAGGCTTCGTTGTTTATTTCCTTAACCCCATTTTGTATAATTATCTTTTTAGCCTCTTGTGAATCTTTATACTCTTTAGCGGTAATGGTTTGTCCGTCAACACCTATTACAAGTACCGCCATTCTCTTATCTAATGATGAGTCCTGAACTTTATTTATGTTAAATTCATCACGATAACTTTCTTTTAAATGATTTTCTACCCTCACTGGATTTTCAGAAGAATCAACCAAACGACCTTGTAACTTTTCTTTTGGCAAGTTAGAATTCACGACCCGGTTTAGACCCTTTACATAAAAAGGGTTAGTGTTATCCTGTCCCTGTATTAATTTATCTTCTTTTAAGGAACTATACATAATATTCATCTCACCCTCTAAAAATATTTTATTAACTCAAGTAACATTAAAATATCCTTAACAATATTCCTAAATAGTATTAGAATTGCTAAAAATACTTTTCTTGTTCAACTTGTCCCGTTATATCTTTAGCAAACTTAAAGCACTTTTATAATTAGTTATATAATTTGGATGATAATTTAACCGTATCTATAAACCCACCATTTTTCACCTAAAAAATACTATATTTATAATTCTAACTACACATTGATTCTTCATTATTTTTTAAAAATATATATTATTAAATCCTAAAAATATTAAATCAAACAATCGTTTTATATATGTTACAGTATACAATATTATGCTAAATTTTGCAATGCAGTAAAAATATTTTCTCTCCTTGACAATTATAGAAAAAAGCTTTAGAATATTATATGTTATGATTTTAAATATCTGGAGAGTTGTCCGAGTGGTCGAAGGTGCAGCACTCGAAATGCTGTGTCCCCAAAAGGGACCTAGGGTTCGAATCCCTAACTCTCCGCCAAATTTTAGGTTTAGCTAAATACCACGTAACTATAAAAAGGAATCAGGCGCTATTTGGAGCAGCTGATTCCTTTTTATAATTATAAACATAGGAGCCATTTTGAATTTTAATAATCAATAATTATTTACTTTACTCCCCCTCTTCTAATTGGCTTTCCTCCAAAGGTTCCTCCTTTATGAACATGGCCATCTCCTTCTACTGCGTTCATTCCTACCGATGATATTCCTCCTCTTCTAATCGGTTTACCTCCAAAGGTTCCTCCTTTATGAACATGGTCATCCCCTTCTACCGCGTTCATTCCTACCGATGATATTCCTCCTCTTCTAATTGGCTTTCCTCCAAAAGTCCCACCTTTGTGAACCTTATTATCATCCGTACCCGTAGTAATATCCACTGCCTTGACACCAGTTCTTTTAACCGGTATACCACCAAATGTATCACTATTCTTATTTCCTGTTTTCTCCTCACTTTTCAAAAGCCCAAACATATGTAACACCCCTTAAAAAATATTAATATGAAAGCAATTATATATATCAATATACAATATCATGCTAAATTTTGCAACTTAATTAAAAGCCATCTCATTGTTCTAAACTTTTTAAATAAACTAAAATAAAAAACTGCATTACCTTTAAAATAGATAATGCAGTTTGAATTTTTATTGTTTCTTTTTCTTAGACAGATTTTTTGCCTTACAATAAATCACATCAAGAACTTCATCTTGTAATGGCTTTGATAATAATCTAAATCCTATTATAATTTGCTGCTCTTTCTTAGAAAGTTCGTAAATATGTGTATTTTGTTTTCTTCCAAATTGACTTGAAAATTCATCTTCTTCAGACTGGACATCGCTCACACTAGAAATTGTGCAATTTTCCTCATTTTCGAATATTTCAGTGTATGGGACATTAAAAATCTTTGATAGTTTGATTATTGTATTAATATCAGGAGTTGTTTTTCCCGATTCATAGTATGCATAAGTTGATCTGTCGATATTTAGGGCTTCTGCAATTTGTTGCTGAGTATAGCCACAATTTTCTCGAAGCTTTTTTAGGGTTATTGATAGCATGTCCACACCTTCTTTACAAAAATTGTACTATATAAATTATAAGTTAAAAATTTGAACAATTCAACATACGTGAGGTATTTTCACTCGTATATATAGTAGTTTTGCCAAAAATTAGGATATTATTCAAGCCACTATATTAAAACATTAAAATCAATAACTTTGTGAAGGTAAGCCTTATATTCTCCTACCTAAAATTTCCCTTTGTGCCCTATAAAAAGATTCAAATTCGTCATTATCCATGGCATTTCTTATCTTTTCAAGTAATGTATTGTAAAAATAAATATTATGCATAACACATAATCTCATTGCAAGCATTTCTCCACTCTTAAAAAGGTGCCTTATATAAGCTCTTGAAAAGTTTTTGCAAGTAGGACAATCACAATTTTCATCAATTGGCAACTCATCAAGCTCATACTTAGCGTTAAACATATTCCTGCAACCTTCCCAAGTAAATACATGGCCGTGTCTTGCGTTTCTGCTTGGCATAACACAATCAAATAGGTCTACCCCTCTATATACTCCTTCAAGTATATTGACCGGCGTACCGACACCCATAAGATACCTTGGTTTATCTTTAGGCATAAACGGATCAACAGCCTCTATAATTCTATACATTTCTTCAGCACTTTCGCCAACTGCTAACCCACCTATTGCATAGCCGGGTAAATCAAGTTCACGAATTTTTTTCATGTGTTCTATTCTTAAATCTTCAAATGTACTTCCTTGATTTATACCAAAAAGCATTTGCTCTTTATTTATAGTGTCTTCAAGCTGATTGAGTTTATCCATTTCATTTTTGCATCTTACAAGCCATCTATAAGTTCTTTCACAAGAATGTTTAGCATACTCATATTCGGCAGGATTTTCCACACATTCATCAAATGCCATAGCTATGGTAGAAGCTAGATTTGATTGAATTCTCATGCTTTCTTCAGGACCCATAAATATCTTATGCCCATCTATATGCGAAGAAAATGTTACACCCTCTTCCTTTATATTTCTAAGTTTAGAAAGTGAAAAAACTTGGAATCCACCGCTGTCTGTAAGTATCGGACCGTTCCACTTCGTAAACTTATGAAGTCCCCCAAGCTTTTTTACAACTTCATCGGTCGGTCTTAAATGAAGGTGGTAAGTATTGCAAAGCTGAACTTGGCATTTAAGATCCATAAGATCATATGCAGATACAGCCCCTTTGATAGCACCGCACGTTGCGACATTCATAAAAGCAGGGGTTTGTACTGTACCATGAGGTGTTACAAATTCTCCTCTTCTTGCAGAACCTATTTTCTTTTTTAATTTATACATATTATCTCTCCGTTTTATTTTATAAACATTGCATCTCCAAAGCTAAAAAATCTATATTTTTCAGCAACGGCAATTTTGTAAGCATTCATTGTATTCTCATACCCCGCAAAGGCCGATACAAGCATAATTAAGGTACTTTCCGGTAAATGGAAATTAGTTATAAGACCATCTAAAACATTAAATTTATATCCGGGATATATAAATATATCCGTATATCCACTGCTCTCTTTTACAGCACCCTCTTTTTTATATGCAGATTCAAGCGTCCTGCAGCTCGTTGTTCCTACTGCGAATACTCGACCGTTACGAAGTTTTGTCCTATTAATCATCTCGGCAGTTTCCTTAGAAATTTCATAATGTTCAGAATGCATCTTATGGTCGGTTATTTCTTCTGCCTTAACGGGTCTAAATGTACCTAAACCTACATGCAGTGTCACAAAACCTATATCTACACCCTTTTCCTTAATTTTTTCGAGTATTTCCTTTGTAAAATGAAGCCCTGCTGTAGGTGCCGCCGCAGAACCCAATTCGTGAGAATATACAGTTTGATATCTCTCTTTGTCCTTCAAGGTCTCAGTAATATAATGAGGAAGCGGCATTTGACCCACCTTATCAAGCTCTGTGTAAAAATCGCCGTCATATGTAAATTTAATTATCCTATTCCCGCTTGAAGTTGTCTCTAATACTTCTGCTTTAAGAGAGCTCCCGGGAAAATTAAATTTAGCCCCAGGCTTCGCTTTTTTACCCGGACCTGCCAAAGCTTCCCATATATCCTTTTCCTTTTGCTCTAAAAGCAAAAATTCTACTTTAGCCCCGGTTTCTTCCTTTATCCCATAGATTCTTGCAGGCAAAACCCTCGAATCGTTCAATATAAGGCAGTCCCCCGGCATAAATTCATCGATAATGTCATAAAAATGTTTATGACGTATCTCCCCCGTCTGCCTATCTAATAGCATCATCCTCGAATGATCTCTTGGCTCTATAGGCACTTGAGCTATTAGCTCTTTTGGGAGCTCATAGAAAAAATCACTTGTTTTCATATTATATCTCCTAGTTATTAATATCTATAGTATATATTTAAATTGACATAGCTTTTAAATGATGATATATTTAAAGTTAAATGAAAATACATATAATATAGAGATTTACCTTTATCATACTCTATTTATTATATTTTATTTGATATATATTTTCAACTTTTTGGGGGCGGTTACATTTGAAAAAGTATAACGTAGGTATATTAGGTGCAACAGGAATGGTTGGTCAAAGGTTTATAACCTTACTTTCAAATCATCCTTGGTTTGAAATAACAGTATTGGCTGCAAGCTTTAGGTCTAAAGGTAAAACCTATAATGAAGCCCTAAACAATAGATGGGCTATGGATACTCCTATTCCGGAAAAAATAAAGAATATGCAGGTATATGACGCCGTAAACGATATAGATACTATAGTTTCCAATGTTGATTTTGTATTTTCGGCATTGGATATGGAAAAGCAACAAATAAAAGATCTTGAAGAAAGCTATGCTAAAAAAGAATGTCCTGTCATGTCCAACAACAGTGCACATAGATTTACTGATGATGTCCCAATGATAATCCCTGAAATTAACTGGGAACACATGAGAATAATCGATGCTCAAAGAAAAAGACTTAACACTACAAAGGGCTTCATAGCAGTAAAATCAAACTGTTCGCTTCAAAGCTATGTGCCTGCGCTTCATCCTCTTATAGATCTTTCAATAAAGTCAGTGTTAACTTGCACATATCAAGCAATTTCAGGGGCAGGAAAAACCTTTAAGACTTGGCCTGAAATGTGTGATAATCTTATTCCTTATATAGGTGGAGAAGAAGAAAAGTCCGAAAAGGAACCTCTTAAAATCTGGGGACATATAGAAGGAAGCAAGATTGTAAATGCTTCTTCTCCAAATATAACCGCTCAATGTTTCAGAGTTCCCGTAAGTAATGGCCATACTGCGGCGGTATTTATGTCCTTAGGACAAAAAATTTCTAAAGATGAAATTATAAACAGATGGGAAAATTACAAAGGCAGACCCCAAGAGCTAAATTTACCAAGTGCACCAAAACAATTTTTACATTATTTTAGAGAAGATAATATGCCTCAAATAAAATCTCAAAGAAATCTTGAAAATGGCATGGCTATCTCGATAGGAAGACTTAGAGAGGATTCTCAATACGACTATAAATTTGTATGTATGTCACACAACACCATAAGAGGTGCCGCAGGCGGCGCTGTGCTAATGGCAGAACTACTTTGTGCCGAAGGCTATATTAAATAATAATTATTGGAGGATTTTATGAAAAAAACTATATTTAAAGGTTCCGGTGTTGCACTGGTCACACCTATGAACGAAGACGGGTCTGTTAATTACCAAGCTCTTGGAAATCTTATAGAATATCAAATTAAAAATAATACAGACGCTCTAATAATCTGCGGGACAACGGGCGAATCAGCTACGCTTTCCCATGAAGAGCATTGTGAAGTCATTAAATTTGCAGTAGATAAGATAAATAAAAGAATACCGGTAATAGCAGGGACCGGCAGTAATGATACTAAATATGCCATAGAATTATCCAAGGAAGCTCAAAGATTTGGTGTCGACGGGCTCTTAGCTGTAACACCCTATTACAACAAAACATCTCAAAACGGCCTAATCCGCCATTATAATGCTATTGCTAACGCCGTAGATATACCAATAATATTATATAATGTGCCATCAAGAACAGGGGTTAATATCAAACCCCAAACTTATCTTGAACTTTCTAAACACCCAAACATAGTTGCAGCCAAAGAGGCAAACGGTGATATAAGCTCTGTCGCTGAAACTATCTCTCTATGCGGTGATAATCTTGATATCTATTCAGGTAACGATGATCAAACCGCTGCTATTATGGCCTTGGGAGGAATAGGAGTAATATCAGTATTTGCAAACATATGCCCCAATGAATCTCACGAGCTTACACAAAGCTGTTTAGAGGGTAACTTTAAGAAAGGCTCACAACTACAACTTAAATATCTAAAACTCATGAATATCATGTTTTGCGATGTAAACCCTATACCCGTAAAAGAAACTATGAATCTATTAGGTTTTAATTGCGGTGAGTGCCGACTACCTCTTGATAAAATGCCTCAAGATAAAATATTAAAACTAAAGGAAGTTTTAAAAGAATATAAACTTATTGGATAAACTAAAAAGAAGGAAATAAAATGACAAGAATAATAGTAAGCGGCTGCTTTGGAAAAATGGGCCGTATAATAATAGAATGTATAAAAGATATGCCTGAATGTAAAGTCGTTGGAGGAATTGATGTTTATCAAGACTCAAATGCTGAATTCCCTATATACAAAACAACACTAGACATAGATGTAGCTGCAGATGTAATTATAGATTTTTCAAATCCCTCGGCGTTGCCCGGACTCATTGAGTACTGCTCATTAAAAAATACGCCTCTTGTCTTATGTACAACAGGATTTTCAAAACAAGAAATAGAAAATATACATAATGCATCGCATAAATTCCCTATTTTCTATTCAGGTAACATGTCTTTGGGAATAAACTTAATTATAGAACTTGCAAAACAAGCTACAAAAGTCTTTGGCAAGTCTGCCGATATTGAAATAATAGAAAAACATCACAATCAAAAAATTGATGCTCCAAGCGGCACCGCACTCATGATAGCAGACGCTATCTCATCAGTTTTAGATGATAATATTCAATATGTATACGACCGCCATTCATATAGAAAATCAAGAAGTAAAAATGAGATAGGTATCCATTCTGTCAGGGGTGGAACCATAGTTGGTGAACACGAAGTTATTTTTGCTTCCCACGATGAACTTTTTACTATATCACACTCCGCTCAATCCAAAGAAATATTTGCTGTCGGCTCCATAAACGCCGCAAAATACATGGTTTCTAAGGCTCCCGGCCTTTATGATATGTCTGATTTACTTTCAGGTAAATAAGGAGTTTTTTCTATGGATAATAAACACTCTATAAATATAGTTGAAGATATAACTTTGGTCACATTTAAAAATATTGAATATGATCTAAGTATACTATCGAGTATGTTTGAAGAAATAGGAGCATTAGGCATAGATGTCGATATGATATCATTATCCCCCTCTCAACAAAAATCCACTTGTGTTTCATTTACGATAAAAGATGAAGATCTGCCGGGTATACTAAAATATGCTTCTAAATTAAAAAAACAAGGAGATATAAAGTTTACCGTTTGCAGCGGCAATTGTAAAATTTCTATACTTGATGAATCTATGGAAAATTCCCCGGGATTTGCATCTAAAGTTTTTAAGGCAATCTCCTTAGTAAATACGGATTTAAGACTTATAACAACGTCTGAAGTACAAATATCAATCCTCGTAGATACCGCCTCGGAATCAGAGGTAATTAACGCAATAAAAAAAGCTATATAAAGTAGGAATTAAAAATGAAAATGTATTATTATTATGGGGTAATGGGCTCAAGCAAAACCGCAAATGCACTAATGAAAAAATTTAGTTTTGAAGAACACGGTAAAAAAGTTATCCTTATTAAACCAAGTATAGATACAAGAGACGGTAAAACCCTACTTAAATCAAGGGTGGGAATCTCTTGCGATGCCTTACTAATAAATCCTGAAGAATCAATAAATGACCTTCTAAAGGGTCATGAAAACATAGATATAATAATAGTCGACGAGGCCCAATTTTTAAGTGTTTCTCAAGTAAACGAACTTAGAAATCTAACACTTGAAGGCATAATGGTAATGTGTTATGGATTAAAAACAGACTATATGGGTAATTTGTTTGAGGGAAGTAAGCGAATTATAGAACTTGCGGATACAATAAGAGAAATCCCATCTATGTGCCATTGTGGTAAAAAAGCTATTATGAACGCTAGGATTCAAAACGGTAAAATCGTTTATAGCGGTAACCAAATAGATATAGGCGGCAATGATAAATATACCGCCATGTGCTATAAATGTTATATTAAAGATTATAAAAAACAATAAAATTAGCCCCCGATATTAGTCGGGGGTTTTTATTAGTCTTTCAAGCCCTAAAAGGGAACTTACACCTTTTTATATTGACTTATAGCGAAAGTTATTTTAAATTAATTAACACAAATTTTATCTTTGATTCCCTCAAAGATCTTGTCGCCTATACCAGAAACTTCCATAATCTCATCTATCGATTTAAATCCACCATGAAATTCTCTATAATCAATGATTCTTGCTGCAATTACATTGCCAACCCTAGGTAAGTTTTCCTCCAGTTCTTCAGCGCTCGCAGTGTTTATATTAATTAGTCCTGATGAGTTTACTGCAGAATTGCTTGGCGCACTGCTAACTGCAGATAAAGTATCCTCATTGACAGGAACTGCAGAAGAAGTATCATTATCGACAGAAGCTGCAGATGAAGTATCATCATCGACAGAAACTGCAGACGAGTCCTCCTCGGCCATAGCCGGCACAGTTTGAGGGCTATACTCTTCATCTTCGGAAGCTAGACTGTCTTGGTCTGTGTAAATTACCGTTGGCACACTGACCTTTGGTGTGAAAAATGCATTATAACCAATAACACACGCACAAGCTATCAATGCCACACATATTAAAATTCTTTCATGAGATAATTTATTATCCATAATAATACACCTATTCAATATTTGATAGTATATATTATAACTTATTTACCATAATTTTTAAACATATTATTAATCCGATATTTTGGATAGGTAAAACACTGCGCTAAAGCCTGCAATTAGTGTAATAAGGCTGCTAACAATATCCATACCGTAAGGAATCCCCGGGAATACCTCTTTTAGCGATGCCAATACAAATCCTATTATCAAGAGATATGTTTGTGAAGGATACATCTTCATTGTGTATTCTAATAATTTTGTCGTAAGCACTACACCCAATGCTACTCCAAAAAGTAGCGATAACAAAAACATATACTGCATATTTTCTATTGATGAAAGTGTTGTCTCATAAATTCCTAAAATTAAAAGCATATAAGATACACTAATTCCCGGCAAAACCAGACCTATAGATAGAACAATGCCCGCTAAAATTACAATCAAATATGAGTAAAATCCTGCCCCTACAGGTATCCTGAGTGAATCCTTAGGTATAAGTTCCAATAAGTACACACACGCTGCCCCTATTAGGGGATATATTATTAATCCCGCATTAAACTTTTTTATGTCAGCTTTTTTATAAAGCATTGGGACACTGCCCAATACCGCCCCTAAAAACAAAAACATCATTGGTACATAAAATTTGTTTGTAACGTAAAGTATCGCTCTTGAAAAAAGGAGTATGCCCAAAACGGCGCCTATTCCAACTGTAATAAGGGTATATAAACTCTTTTTAGTCTCCTTAAAAAACGAACTTATAGACGATATAAGATCATCATATACATCCAAAATTATAGCAGTGGTTCCACCGCTTACACCTGGTATAAGCATTGCAGAACCAATAACAAGACCTTTTAATATATTACTCGCAGCATTTTTCTTCTCCATCGGATATCACCTATCTTTATAGCTTCAGTTGCTCCCCAATAGGGTCCTCTTTTTTAGGCAAAGCTCCTAAAGCCGGAATATTTTTAGTACGGTATCTATTAGGGTTTGTTAGTTTACCCTCTATAAATTCTTCCGCCTTTATTAGTCTATGCCCTTTTTTTAAATTCATAACCGATATGCCTTGAGTACTTTTTGTTGTTTTGGGTTGAATCATTCCGGAATGTATCAAAAGCTGTCTTCCTGAAGTTGAAGTTAAAAGATATTCTTTATCTTCCTTAGAGAATATAATGCTTGATATTGGTGATTTATCCGAATATGCATTTAAAAGCCTTTTTCTATTAGTCTTGGTTTCATATGATTTTAATGGAACTTTAGCCACTTTACCATTTTCAAAGAAGAATAAAACGTTACCTTCATAATCCTTGGTATTTACCATATATATAATATACTCGTCTTCATCTAAGGAAATTTTAGCAGGTACATATTCACCTAACACACTTGCTTTAGTATCCGAAAAATCTGATAACTTGGCCTTATATGCCACAAACTTATTAGTAAAGAAGATAAGATCCGTATTGTTTGAAGTTTCTATAACTTGAGTAATCTCATCATTTGACTTTAGTTTTTGTTCACTGCTCATTCTTAACGATTGAGGAGTGATTTTCTTTAAATAGCCTTCTTTTGTAAAAAATAAATTTACATTATAATCTGCGACTTCATCTATGTCATCCTTATTGATATCCTCAGGGTATATAAGCATTGATTTTCTTGGTTGAGAATACTTCTTGGATACTTCCATAAGTTCTTTTATAATAATAGACCTAATCTTAATATTATTGGATAATATACTTTTTAGTTCTTCTATGTCTTTCTTTAGACTGTCTATTTCGTTAGTCCTCTTTAAAATATACTCCCTATTTAAATGACGAAGTTTTATCTCTGCAACATATTCGGCTTGGATATCATCTATTCCAAAACCTATCATAAGATTTGGGATTACTTCTGTTTCCTCTTCAGTCTTTCTAATTATCTCTATAGCTCTATCTATATCTAAAAGTATTTTCTCAAGGCCCTCTAAAAGATGAAGTTTATCCTCTTTTTTCTTTAGATCAAAATGAGTTCGCCTTTTTACACATTCAACTCTAAATGCTATCCATTCTTCTAAGAGTTCCCTCACCCCAAGCACTCTTGGAGTTCCTGAAATAAGTACATTAAAATTGCAAGAAAAACTATCTTCTAAAGGTGTGTATCTAAATAGTTTCTGCATTAGTTTATCAGGGTTGGTATTACGTTTTAAATCTATGGTAATCTTTAGTCCATCTAAACCTGTTTCATCCCTAATGTCTGAAATTTCTTTTACTTTATTTTGTTTAACAAGCTCTATAACCTTTTCTATTATAGCTTCTGACGTTGTAGTCGGCGGAATACTTGTAATATCTATGCAATTAGCCAACTTATCATAAGCATACCTTCCACGTACCTTTATAGAACCCTTTCCTGTTTTGTATATATTTTCTATAGCCTTAGTATCATATATTATATTCCCTCCACCCGGAAAATCAGGGGCTATTAAGGTTGAAATTATGTTGTGCTCGGGATTTTTTATAAGCTCAATTGTAGTATCGCAAACTTCTCTCAAGTTAAACGGACAAATAGAGCTTGCCATACCAACTGCAATTCCCGTATTGGCATTGACTAATATCGAAGGATAAGTAGCAGGTAAAAGAGTAGGCTCTTTTAATGTGTTATCATAATTATCCACAAAGTCTACCGTATCCCTATCAATGTCCTTAAACAATTCATTGCAAATATCGTCAAGCTTAGCCTCAGTATATCTAGAAGCCGCCCAAGCCATATCCCTTGAATAATACTTACCAAAGTTGCCCTTAGAATCCACATAGGGGTGTAACAATGCCTCATATCCCCTACTTAACCTTACCATCGTATCATAAATAGCACTGTCTCCATGAGGATTAAGCTTCATCGTTTGACCTACTATATTTGCAGATTTAGTTCTTGGCGCGTTTAATAGACCCATTTTATACATAGTGTATAGCAATTTTCTATGAGAAGGTTTAAAACCATCTATTTCAGGTATAGCTCTGGACATTATTACGCTCATAGCATACGGCATATAATTTTCTTTTATTGTAGTAACAATTTTTTGCTCTACTACTTTTCCGGCTCCGTTTATTACACCCACAATTTTTTGATTATTATTTTTATTTGTATTTCTTCGCTTAGAAGCCAAATTTATCACATCCAAAAATTATTATGTAAGCAAAAACAAGTTTTGCCTACATAATATAAATTAATTTATATCTGCAATTAATTCTCACGAAATTAATTGTCCTTTAGCTTACATCGGCGGCATCGATATAAAGATGTCCATTTTCAGTAATGTACTCTTTTCTTCCGCTTAGATTATCACCCAACAAGATATCAAACATATTGGCAGTTTGCTCTATATCAGTTGGCATAACCTTAATGAGTCTGCGAGTCTTAGGATTCATTGTTGTCATATTCATCATTTCGGGTTCATTTTCACCTAAACCTTTTGAACGTTGAATAGTATACTTATCACTGCCTATTTGATTAATAAACTCGTCCTTTTCTTTTTCAGTATACGCAAAATAGGTATTAGCCTTTGTATTAATCTCATAAAGAGGAGACTCTGCAATAAAAACCTTACCTTCATTTATAAGAGTCGGGGTAAGTCTATATATCATAGTGAGTATAAGAGTTCTTATTTGAAATCCATCAACATCGGCATCAGTACAAATTATAACCTTATTCCACCTTAAAAGGTTTAAATCAAAAGAAGCAAGATCTTTATTTGACTTAGATTTAACCTCAACCCCGCAGCCCAAGACTTTAATTAAATCCGTAATAATTTCACTTTTAAATATGCGGTTAAAGTCCGCTTTAAGGCAGTTTAATATTTTACCTCTTATTGGTATTATAGCTTGAAAATCCGGGTCTCTTGCCTGTTTACAAGCACCAAGAGCCGAGTCACCTTCCACTATAAAAAGTTCTTTTATTTCCTTATCTTTGCTTCTACAATCCACAAACTTTGCAACCCTGCTAGTAATATCCATATTGCTTGTAAGTTTTTTCTTTATATTAAGCCTGGTTTTTTCAGCATCTTCTCTACTTCGTTTATTTATCAATACCTGATTTGCGATTTTATCCGCATCCATAGGATTTTCTATAAAATACACTTCTAAATGATGCTTAAACATCTCAGTCATAGCCTCTTGTATACCCTTATTGGTAATAGCTTTTTTGGTTTGATTTTCATACGAAGTAACATTTGAAAATGAAGATATAACAATTATAAGGCAATCCTCTACATCTGCAAAATTAATCTTACTCTCATTTTTATTGTACTTTCCATTCTGCTTTAAATATGAATCTATTTGAGAAACAAATGCATTTCTAACAGCCTTTTCAGGAGCCCCGCCATGTTCCAAAAAGCTTGAATTGTGATAGTACTCAATAGATCTATTCTTATTTGAAAATGCTACCGCTGCATTAATTTTAGTCTTATACTCAGGTTTATCGGCTCTATCCCTGACCTTTTTCTCAAGTTGCCAAAATTGAACAGGGGTAAGACTGTCTTCCCCTGCTATCTCTTTTGCATGATCCACTATACCATTTTCATAAAAGAATTCTTTTTTCTCAAATTTACCGTTTTCCTGATACTTAAATATAAAATGCACGCCTTTGTTTACTATCGCCTGGCGCTTTATAATATCAAAGAAAGATTCCAAGGGCACTGCTATATCAGTAAAAACCTGCAAATCGGGTTTCCATCGAATTTTAGTACCGGTATCCTTCTTTTTATATGGCTCTTTTTTTAGACCTCCAACATTTTCGCCGTGTTCAAAATGCAGAGAATATTTAAATCCATCCCTTTTTATCTCAACATCCATATATTCAGACGCATATTGAGTAGAGCAAAGGCCTAATCCATTAAGGCCCAAAGAATATTCATAACTTTGAGCCTCTTGATTATTATACTTTCCCCCAGCATATAACTCGCAAAAGACAAGTTCCCAATTATATTTTTGTTCGTTATTGTTAAAGTCAACCGGTATTCCTCTTCCAAAATCCTCTATCTCAACAGAGTGATCCTCAAAATAAGTAACATTTATTAAGCTTCCATGTCCTTCTCTGGCCTCATCTATAGAGTTAGAGAGTATTTCAAAGATAGAATGAGTACATCCCTCTATACCATCCGATCCAAAAATAACTGCGGGTCTTTTTCTTACCCTGTCAGCTCCTTTTAGTGATGAAATACTTTCATTGCCATAATTAGTTTTTGTAGTATTCATTTATGTGTTGTCATCCTTTATAGGGTTTATTTAATATCTATTCCACCAAAAATCGCATTGTATTCTATAATTATCAAAGGACTTCCGTCCACAATGCTTTCATCATATGTATTTTTTAATCCTCCAAAAATGGGCAGACCCGTGGCCTTAACTCTACATCCTTTTGGAAGTATTATGTCTATTCCTCCAAATATAGCATCTGCCCCTATAACTGCGCCATCAACAAATTGGGCCTCACTTAAATCTAGCTTGATGCCTCCAAATGCTGCAGATAAACTAATTTGTTTTAGCTCTTTAGACCTATTGGCAGCTTCTGAGCCTCCAAAAAATGCAGTATATGTTACCACATCACTGTATTCGTTGTTCTCAAGAGGATTTTTTGATGCTTTGCTTCTTTTTACAGCGATGCCTATAAACATTATACCAAAAATCAATAATAGAACAGCAAACATCATTTCAGTCGTAATTCCCCAATTTTCACTTTGTGCATCAACCAAGAACCATGCACCTACTAAAACAAGTGCAGAATTCCAAAATGAAAATCCGGATTTTATAATCCCTGCAAAGCCCGGTATAATCAAAAACAAGGTCCACCAACCGTCAAAATTTTCAATTTTCCATAATCCACAAAAATTACCTATCATTACAATTGATACCCCTATTAGGGCTAATCCAAACAAAAGTACACCTGAATTTCTTCTCATTACTATTC